>NZ_JBIVHR010000047.1:16044-48479 GCF_044749305.1 Pseudomonas sp. NPDC089534
CCGCAAGACAAGGTGACCGCAATCGCCAGCAGGCTGGCTCCCACAAGGGGCTTGGGTGAATGCAGGATCTGCGCTGACCGCAAGACAAGGTGACCGCAATCGCCAGCAGGCTGGCTCCCACAAGGGGCTTGGGTGGATGCGGAATCTGCGCTGACCGCAAACAAGGTGGGAGCCAGCCTGCTGGCGATGGCGTCAGTCGAGGCGCCGCGGGCGCATCGGATTGGGGTCAGAGCGGCGCAGGTTCCTGCGCTGGCTTGGACTTGTCGATGCCCGGCACGTGCAGGTTGCCCTCGGCCACTTGCGTGCCTTCAAGCTGCGGCTGGGTCACCCAGGTGAGGATGTCGTAGTAGCGGCGGATGTTCGCCACGAAATGCACCGGCTCGCCGCCCCGGGCGTAGCCGTAGCGGGTCTTGCTGTACCACTGCTTCTGCGAGAGGCGCGGCAGCATCTTCTTCACGTCCAGCCACTTGTCCGGGCTCAGGCCCTCGCGGGAGGCCAGCTTGCGCGCGTCGTCGAGGTGGCCGATGCCGACGTTGTAGGCCGCCAGGGCAAACCAGGTGCGGTCCGGCTCCTGGATCGACTCGTCGAGCTGGTCCTTCATGTAGGCCAGGTACTTGGCGCCGCCCATGATGCTTTGCTTGGGGTCGAGGCGGTTGGACACGCCCATGGCCTGGGCCGTGTTCTGGGTCAGCATCATCAGGCCGCGCACGCCGGTCTTGGAGGTGACCGCCGGCTGCCACAGCGATTCCTGGTAGCCGATGGCGGCCAGCAGGCGCCAGTCGACCTTCTCTTTCTTGGCATAGGTCTTGAAGTGCTGCTCGTACTTGGGCAGGCGTTGCTGCAGGTGCTGGGCGAAGGTGGTGGCGCCCATGTAGCCGAGAACGTCGACGTGGCCGTAGTAGCGGTCCTTGAGGCGTTGCAGGGTGCCGTTCTTCTGGGCCTTGTCGAGGTAGGCGTTGATCTCGTTGAGCAGGCTGTTGTCTTCGCCGGCCGCCACCGCCCAGCTCTGGCTGCGGGCGTCGCCCAGGTCGAAGGCCACGCGCACGTTGGTGAAGTACACCTGGTTCATCGCCACTTCGTTGGAATCGACCAGGGTCAGGTCGATCTGGCCTTCGTCGACCATGCGCAACAGGTCGACCACCTCGACGGCGTCGGACTCTTCGTATTCGATGCCGGGGTACTTGCGCTTCAGCTCGGCCAACTGCTCGGCGTGGGTGCTGCCCTTGAGCACCATGATCTTCTTGCCGACCAGGTCGCCCGGTTCGGTGGGGCGCGACTGGCCGTTGCGGTAGATGACCTGCGGGGTGACTTCGAGGTAAGGGTGGGAGAACCGCACCTGCCTCTTGCGCTGCTCGCTGCTGACCAGGCCGGCGGCGGCCAGCACCGGGCCGTTGGGCTTGCCGACCTGGTCGAACAGGTCGTCGAGGTTGTCGGCGGTCTCGATCTTCAGCTCGACCCCCAAATCGTCGGCGAAACGCTTCACCAGCTCGTATTCGAAGCCGGTTTCACCGCTGCGATCCTGAAAGTAGGTGGCGGGGCTGTTACGGGTGATGACCCGCAGCACGCCGTCCTCCTTTACGCGCTCCAGGGTGTTGGGTTTGTCAACACAGCCACTGAGCATCAGGAAGAGTCCGGTGGCGATCAGCCATTTGGCGTATCGCGGACGCAAAGCCTTTGGGAAAAACATGTGCGCAGTATACGCAAAGGACCGTGAGCGCCATATCTCGACAGTCGAAGGGTTGTCTGCTAGCGCCCGGAAAACTGCCCGGAACCCCATGGGAACGGGC
Organism: Pseudomonas sp. NPDC089534; assembly: GCF_044749305.1. NCBI lineage: Bacteria > Pseudomonadati > Pseudomonadota > Gammaproteobacteria > Pseudomonadales > Pseudomonadaceae > Pseudomonas > Pseudomonas sp. NPDC089534. Next base: position 17,832 of record NZ_JBIVHR010000047.1, read on the forward strand.
CCGGACGGCATTTTGTTACAGTAAAAATAAGCACCGTCCCCATCGCCTCGGAATTTGACCTCGGAGGCAGGAACGACGGGCTTTCGGCGGGTGCTACCGTGCGTAGCGTTTCGGGTGATGTTGGAGGCGGTTTAGGCTAGAATGCACGGCCTCAAAGCACACCCCTTCCCGAGGCTGTCCCGAAGATGTTGATCCTGCGCGGCGCTCCTGCCCTTTCTGCCTTTCGCCACAGCAAACTCCTTGAGCAACTGAGCCAGAAGGTTCCGGCTGTCAGTGGCCTGTATGCTGAATTCGCTCACTTCGCCGAAGTCACCGGCGTCCTGACCGGCGACGAACAGCAGGTGCTCGCGCGCCTTCTGAAGTACGGCCCAAGCGTTCCGGTACAAGAGCCGACCGGCCGCCTGTTCCTGGTGCTGCCGCGTTTCGGCACCATCTCGCCATGGTCGAGCAAGGCCAGCGACATCGCCCGCAACTGCGGCCTGGGCAAGGTCCAGCGCCTGGAGCGCGGCATCGCGTTCTACGTGACCGGCGAGTTCAGCGACGCGCAGGCGCAACTGATCGCCGACGTCCTGCACGACCGCATGACCCAGATCGTCCTGGGCAACCTGGAGCAGGCCGCCGGCCTGTTCAGCCACGCCGAGCCCAAGCCGCTGAGCGCCGTCGACATCCTCGGCGGCGGCCGCGCCGCGCTGGAGAAGGCCAACACCGAACTGGGCCTGGCCCTGGCCGAAGACGAGATCGACTACCTGGTCAACGCCTTCGTCGGCCTCAAGCGCAACCCGCACGACATCGAACTGATGATGTTCGCCCAGGCCAACTCCGAGCACTGCCGTCACAAGATCTTCAACGCCAGTTGGGACATCGACGGCGAGAGCCAGGAAAAAAGCCTGTTCGGCATGATCAAGAACACCTACCAGATGCACAGCGAAGGCGTCCTGTCGGCCTACAAGGACAACGCCTCGGTGATCGTCGGCAGCGTGGCCGGCCGCTTCTTCCCCGATCCTGAGACCCGCCGCTACGGCGCGGTGCAGGAGCCGGTGCACATCCTGATGAAGGTCGAGACCCACAACCACCCGACCGCGATCGCCCCGTTCCCGGGCGCGTCCACCGGTTCCGGCGGCGAGATCCGCGACGAAGGCGCCACCGGCCGCGGCGCCAAGCCGAAGGCGGGCCTGACCGGCTTCACCGTGTCGAACCTGCAGATCCCAGGCTTCGAGCAACCGTGGGAAGTGCCTTACGGCAAGCCCGAGCGCATCGTCAACGCGCTGGACATCATGATCGAGGGCCCGCTGGGCGGCGCCGCGTTCAACAACGAGTTCGGCCGTCCGGCCCTGACCGGCTACTTCCGTACCTTCGAGCAGTCGATTTCCACCCCGCACGGCGACGAAGTGCGCGGCTACCACAAGCCGATCATGCTCGCCGGCGGCATGGGCAACATCCGTGAGCAGCACGTGCAGAAGGGCGAGATCGTGGTCGGCTCCAAGCTGATCGTGCTCGGCGGCCCGGCGATGCTGATCGGCCTCGGCGGCGGCGCGGCCTCTTCGATGGCCACCGGCGCCAGCTCGGCGGACCTGGACTTCGCTTCCGTGCAGCGTGAAAACCCTGAAATGGAGCGCCGTTGCCAGGAGGTCATCGACCGTTGCTGGCAACTGGGCGACAAGAACCCGATCAGCTTCATCCACGACGTGGGCGCGGGCGGCCTGTCCAACGCCTTCCCGGAACTGGTCAACGACGGTGGCCGCGGCGGCCGCTTCGAGCTGCGCAATATCCCGAACGACGAGCCGGGCATGGCCCCGCACGAAATCTGGAGCAACGAATCCCAGGAGCGCTACGTGCTGGCCGTCGGCCCGGCCGACTTCGAACGCTTCCAGGCGATCTGCGAGCGCGAGCGCTGCCCGTTCGCGGTGGTCGGCGAAGCCACCGCCGAGCCGCAACTGACCGTGACCGACAGCCACTTCGGCAACAGCCCGGTGGACATGCCGCTGGAAGTGCTGCTGGGCAAGCCGCCGCGCATGCACCGTTCGGTGGCCCGCGAAGCCGAGCTGGGCGATGACTTCGACCCGTCGACCCTCGACGTCGCCGAGTCCATCGAGCGCGTCCTGCATCACCCGGCCGTGGCCAGCAAGAGCTTCCTGATCACCATCGGCGACCGCACCATCACCGGCCTCGTGGCCCGCGACCAGATGGTCGGCCCATGGCAGGTGCCGGTGGCCGACGTGGCCGTCACCGCCACCAGCTTCGACGTCTACACCGGCGAAGCCATGGCGATGGGCGAGCGCACCCCGCTGGCCCTGCTCGACGCTCCGGCGTCGGGCCGCATGGCCATCGGCGAAACCCTGACCAACCTGGCCGCGTCGCGCATCGGCAAGCTCTCCGACATCAAGCTGTCGGCGAACTGGATGTCCGCCGCCGGCCATCCGGGCGAAGACGCCCGCCTGTACGACACCGTGAAGGCGGTCGGCATGGAGCTGTGCCCTGAGCTGGGCATCACCATCCCGGTGGGCAAGGACTCGATGTCCATGGCCACCCGCTGGAACGACAACGGCGAAGACAAGACCGTCACCTCGCCGATGTCGCTGATCGTGACCGGTTTCGCCCCGGTGCTCGACGTGCGCCAGACCCTGACCCCGGTGCTGCGCATGGACAAGGGCACCACCGACCTGATCCTGATCGATCTGGGCCGCGGCCAGAACCGCATGGGCGCCTCGATCCTCGCCCAGGTGCACGGCAAGCTCGGCAAGCAGGCGCCGGACGTCGACGACGCCGAAGACCTCAAGGCCTTCTTCGCGGTGATCCAGGGCCTCAACGCCGACGGTCACCTGCTGGCCTACCACGACCGTTCCGACGGCGGCCTGCTGACCACCGTGATGGAAATGGCCTTCGCCGGCCACTGCGGCCTGAACCTGAACCTGGACAGCGTCGCCGAATCCTCGGCGGAAATCCCGGCGATCCTGTTCAACGAAGAGCTGGGCGCCGTGATCCAGGTGCGCCAGGACGCCACCGCCGACATCCTCGCCCAGTTCAGCGCCGCAGGCCTGGGCGACTGCGTGTCGGTGATCGGCCAGCCGATCAACAACGGCCAGGTCAACATCGTGTTCAACGGCCAGACCGTGTTCGAAGGCCAGCGCCGCCTGCTGCAGCGCCAGTGGGCCGAGACCAGCCACCGGATCCAGCGCCTGCGCGACAACGCCGACTGCGCCGACCAGGAATTCGACGCGCTGCTGGAAGAGGACAACCCGGGCCTGAGCGTCAAGCTGAGCTTCGACGTCAACCAGGACATCGCCGCGCCTTACATCAAGAAAGGCATCCGCCCGCAAGTCGCCGTGCTGCGTGAGCAGGGCGTCAACGGTCAGGTGGAAATGGCGGCGGCGTTCGACCGCGCCGGCTTCAGCGCGATCGACGTGCACATGAGCGACATCCTCGCCGGCCGCGTCGACCTCAACGAGTTCAAGGGCCTGGTGGCCTGCGGCGGCTTCTCCTACGGTGACGTGCTGGGCGCCGGCGAAGGCTGGGCCAAGTCGGCGCTGTTCAACAGCCGCGCCCGCGACGCGTTCCAGGGCTTCTTCGAGCGCAACGACAGCTTCACCCTCGGCGTGTGCAACGGTTGCCAGATGATGTCCAACCTGCACGAGCTGATTCCGGGCAGCGAGTTCTGGCCGCACTTCGTGCGCAACCGTTCCGAGCAGTTCGAGGCGCGGGTGGCCATGGTGCAGGTCCAGGAGTCGAACTCGATCTTCCTGCAGGGCATGGCCGGTTCGCGCATGCCGATCGCCATCGCCCACGGCGAAGGCCATGCCGAATTCGAAAGCGAAGAGGCGTTGCTCGAAGCCGACCTGTCCGGTTGCGTGGCGATGCGTTTCGTCGACAACCACGGCAAGGTCACCGAAGCCTACCCGGCCAACCCGAACGGCTCGCCGCGCGGGATCACCGGCCTGACCAGCCGCGACGGCCGCGTGACGATCATGATGCCGCACCCGGAGCGTGTGTTCCGCGCCGTGCAGAACTCGTGGCGTTCGGACGACTGGAACGAAGACGCGCCATGGATGCGCATGTTCCGCAACGCCCGCGTCTGGGTGAACTGAGGCCGTGCACAAGCTCGCCTTCTTCGTGCCCGACAGCCATGTGGAGACGGTGAAGTCCGCCGTTTTCGCAGCCGGCGGCGGGCGCATCGGCCAGTACGACAGCTGCGCCTGGCAAGTCCTGGGCCGGGGCCAGTTCCGTGCGCTGGACGGCAGCCAGCCGTTCATCGGGCAGGTGGGCCAGGTCGAAACGGTCGAGGAATGGAAGGTCGAGCTGGTGGTGGCGGACGAGTCGGTCGCCGCTGCCGTAGCCGCCCTGAAGGCCAGCCATCCCTACGAGACACCGGCCTACGAGGTCTGGCGGCTGTCGGACTTCTGAACCGTCGGGTTCGCCACGAAAAAACCGCTGAATCGGTGACGATCAGCGGTTTTTTTGTGCTCAGTCCGGATGCAGTGGACCGACGGTGCGGTGGATCACGTTACCGGCCGCAGCCCGACTTCGCTCTTGAGCATGTCGATCAGGGTGTGCAGCAGCGGGAACCTTAGGTCTTTCTTGTCCCAGCGATCGATGTAGTACAAACCGTTGTCGTCGACCTGGACCGGGGTCGAGATGAGGTCCCCGTTCCTGGAACGATGCACGACGCTGGTTTCCTGGGGCGATGGCTGCTCGATCAGGAAGTCCCCCTTTCGGGTCAGCCGGCTCCTGTCGGTCCCGGCCAATGGCGGCGACATCGGCTTGCCGGCGATGGCGACATCCAGATGGAAATCACAGCGCAGCGCCGGCTTGCCGGTTTCATAGGACAGCACTTCCCAGGCGCCGGGGTGTATCCCTCGGCCCCGTCCGGCGGGCACATCCCTGACGTTCAGGCCGATCCCGCCCAGCATTTCGGCCAACCCCGGGACGCCGCGATGGTTGTTGGCGTGGCTGTTGCCGACGAAGGCGATCCATTTGTGCGCCCCCTGTGCCGTCTGGTCGGCCTGGATGACCCGGGCCGCCAGATAATTGAACATCCGGTAGCGTGCGGCCTTGTCGGAAACCCCCCTCAGGTTGTAGCTCGCGGCGCAGTCCAGGGCCTTGATGCGCAGGCCATGCTTGCCGGCGGCCTGGTACACCTCCGTGTACGTGTCGGGGCCGCTGTAGTCGGGCATGTGGCCGCGGTTCTGCAGTTGCAGGTAGTCATCGAGACGCCCGGTCATCGTCTGTGTGCGCAGGAACGTGTCCAGGTCGGCCTGGTGCAGGTCGCTGCACAGGTGTTCGACGTAGAGTGTCCTGAAGCCCTTTTCCTTGAGCCCTTTCATCTGCGCGATCAGCAGGCCCTTGCACGATTCGCCGCCGTGGGCCTCGCCGAGCACCAGTCCCGACAGCCCGCTTTCGCTGACGGCCTTGAAGAAGCCGTCGGGCGTGATGCCGGCCGCGATGGCGGGCAATGGGGGCCTGTGCGGCGCAACGTAGCCGGCAAAGAACGCGTCGGATTTTTTGAGCAGGTCGGTCCGCAGTTCGAGGAAGGTATCGCAGGCCCGGCTTTCCTGCGTGCTGTTGGGGTAGTAGCGCGAATCGAGCCCATGGGGCGCCATGGATTGGCGTTCGATTTCATCGCGCAATGCGTGGGGCACTTCGAATTCGTGAAGGGTGCCGGTACGGCGGGATGACGGGATGGCAGCGGGTTCCGGTGTCTTGAATGGCGTATGCAATGCCAGGCGAAAGTCGGCCCGGGCCAGGGCGTCCCCGGCGATGGTGCCGGGCGTGTCCACCGTGATGCCCGTCGGCAGGTCCGCCCCGACGTCTTCGATGCGCAATGCCACGGCGCCCTGGAGATCCGCCAGGCCCGGTTTGCCGTTGAAGGTAGTCAGGCGCGAGGGGGCGACCAAGGCGATCCAGCGCGTGTCGGGGGTATCGGCGGTGTCGGCCTCGATGAGCCGATGGGAAAGGAAGTTTCGGGTGCCGTTGTCCCGTGGCGCGGTCGGCGGCGTGTCGGCCATGATCATGACGTCCTCCAGCAGGTACGACGTCGAGGCGTCCAGGCCCTTGACCTGCATCCCTTTTTCCCGGGCCTTGCGCACGAGGGCGAGGTAGCCGTGCTGCGCGTGCGGCGTCAGGCCGAAGGCCTTGTCGAGGGCCAGCAGATGATTTTCGATGTGCTTCCACGATCCTCCCTTGTTCAGCTTTTCCAGCTTGAGGCGAAAGATGTCCGAGGGCAGGTATTCCAGGTACAGACGCTTGAAGCCCTTTTCGGTCAGGGTGTCGAGATGGTCGATCAGGGCAAGCTTGCCGGCGATGGCGTGGGGATCCGCCCCGATGACCAGGTGCTTGCCGCCGGCCAGCGCATCGCTGTCGAGCCATGTCGCGAAGGTCATCGGCGTTTCGAGCGGACGGGGCGGGACACGGGGTGCGCGGGGGGCCATTTGCCGGTAGAAGTGCTGTGCGTCCAGGGTCAGCTGTTTGACCTTGAGCAGGTAGGCGCTGCGCATCGGTCTCATTTCCCGGGCCGCGGCCGTCCACGAGACGGTGGGCGGCAGGCCCAGCCGTCGGGCGTCTTGTTCGACCTGCGCCTTTAGGTTCGGGGCAAGCAAGGGCTCGAAGTCACGCCACTGGTTGTCCGGCATTTCATAGCTGTCCAGGGGGCGCGGCGTTTCGGGCACGGTTTTGTAAGGCGGTGCGCCTCCGACGACGCCGGTGCGCTTCCAGACGCCGTCGGCGTTCGGTGCCGCCACGCGTGTGGTCGAGACCAGCCGTCCGCTGGCCGGGTCGAGCCGATACAGCAAGTAGCGGCCGATGACATCCGGCGTGAGAGGGGCCCAGAGCGTCTCGCCGTTGAAGAACACCGGCTGCATGCGCGCCGAGGGTGGGGGCGCGGGGTCGATCTGTTGGATCAACGCCATCGCCTGCCTGTGGCCGGTGTCGGCGGCGGCCAGGCGCGAAAGCCTGCCCAAGGGCTTGAGCGTGCGCAGCGCCGGGCGCAGATCGGTTGCGATCGCGCCGGCGCTGTTGAACAGATACCCGGCCAGATGGCCGAGGGCGGCATCGGCATCGCCCTGGTTGTAGGCATGCAGGGCGAGCATGGCGTCCTTGAAGGCGAGCAGCAGGCCGGTGCTCAGGCTCAGCGCAGGAAAGGGCGCCGTGGCGATGGCGACCGTCCACTCCACGCAGGACCAGAGAATGCCGGTGATCATCCGGGTACGGCTGCCTGTGGTGGCGCTGACTTCGTCGATCTTGCGCTGCAGCCTCATGTCGTACACCGCCCGGCGCAGGTCAAGCAGCGGCGACACGCGGTGGATCGAGTCGTACCGGGCGGGACTGACGCTGGTGCTGTCGAGGTTCTGCGGGAGCTGGAGCCTGGCGTTTTGCAGGAAGGCGCGGATGCGTGCCCGGGAGCGCACATCCACGCGACGGGTCAGGTAATCCAGCACGGCGGGCTGGCTTTTCAGCAGGTAGTTGAACAGGCGCGCCTCGCGGAACCGGACGCCGTCCGGCGTATCGGGGGTATAGAGCAGGGTGGGATGACCGGCGTGGCTGAACAGGAAAACATCCTTCACCCAGTCGCCGTCCAGCAGCAAACGGTGGATGGCGTAGCGGTGACGGGTCGACGCAGAGGTGTCGCCCATGCCGGCGATGCATCGCTCCAGCCACGGCAGGTCGACGCTGGCCAGATGCCCTTGCAGGCTGCACTCCAGGGCGGCGCCGAGCATCTGCTGTTGGGTGATGGCCAGAATGGCGTCGCGCCTGAACGCATAGGCGGCGAGCGTGGTGTCCAGCAGTTCGGCCCTGACCTTGTCGATGTAGCGCTGACCGACCCAGGCGCCGGTGACCGAGCGGGCCACGGTCTCGGCGTTCAGGCGACTGAGGTCGATGCCCGTCGGGCCCTTGAAGGTGGCAGCGCGCGAAAACTTCTCGTTGATGAACCCGATGCCGTCGTCATAGCCGTCGCGGTAGAGCCGGGTGTAGCTCATGGGCGCAGGTTTCCTGCCGAACAGCGAAGGGGGTGGAAGCAGCCAGACCGTGTCCGGGTCGACATCGTTTTGCGTGCGCCCCAGCAACCGGTTGAGGCTTAGCCTGGCCTGTTCGTGCAGGTAGTCGGCGAACGCCGGGAAGTTCGTTTCGCAGGACGGATGACGGCTGTAGGCCCGCAGCGCGCCTTCGGCGGTCTCGGCCAGGGTGAGCAGTTTTCTGCGGTTGGCCAGGCTGGCGGAGCGGAACCACGCCGGCGTGTGGAGGTTGCAGTCATCCGTTCGCATGGCCATGGCGTGCTCGGACATCGACTTCAGGCAGGCCTGGTGGCTGACGGCGTAGCGGAAGGTGACCCTGAGGTGTTCCTGATCGTGAAACTTGAGGCTCAGGCTGCTCATGACCTGTTTCATGGCCGGCCGAAAGCGCAGGGCGATCCGGCTGAGCAGGTAGTCGCTCATGTCGCCGGTTGCCGCCGCACCGTCCAGGCTCTGCGCCCAGCCGAGGAGATGGCGCTGGCAGGCCGTTTCGCTGTCGAACGCCTGGAATTGATGCGCCTGCGGCGCATCGGGGGTGCACAGCAACAGGCGAGTCACGCTGCCGGCCTCATCGGTCAGGCGCAGGATCCACAGATCCTGCAGTTGCGAGCCGTGGAAGGCGAGCGTGCCGGCGCTGAGGTGCTTGCCGCTGTTGTTGCGCAGATCCTGCAGGCGTTGCCAGTCGCCTTCCTGCAAGTGCCCGCGCAGCACCGCCACCCAGGCCAGGGCATTGATCCGCGTGTCGATCATGGTTTCGGTGGCGGCCCGAAGGTCCTGGCGGCCGGCGAGCTCGCTCTGCGCGGCGGCATAGTCGATGCGCGGCTGCAGCGTGGCCAGTTGTTGCGCCAGCCAGGCCGGGGTCACCGGAAGGTGGGACGGCGCCAGGGAGGCGTCGCCGTAGGTAAGGGTGGTGCGGTTCAGGAAGTCCGACCCTGGCCGTTCATCGCCGGTCTGGAGGCCGGCCAGGGCCAGTTCGGTCAGGTTGCGCGTGTGCGCATGCTCCCCGACCCCGGGGATGCGGCGAAGGGTGGTGACCGACAACCGGTCCGGATCCAGGTCATGGATCTCCAGGTCCTCGCCCAAGCGCTCCAGCCATTGATGGCGCGCGAGCGCTTGCGGGGTGGCTGCGGGGCCGAGCAGGTCCAGCAGGTGGCGGCGCGCGGTGTCGTAACGGGCCAGATGCTCGGCCAGTGCGGCGCGTTGCGTTTCGTCGGCGCTGCGGTACCAGTCCGGCGCGCTGTGGCGAAGGTGGCGTTCGAGCAGGGTCTGGGCGCGGAGGGCGAGACGGGCGTCGAGATCGGGCAAGGCGTCGCCGATGGCGCGGTCAAGGGCGGCGGTCAGCCGGGCGGGATCTTGCTGCGGGTTGTCCGCCAGGCTCAGCGCCCGTTCGATGTCCTGGGTGCGTTTGTCGATCGAGGCATCGAAGGTGTGTTCGAACAGAGACTTTTCGATGATCGGCGAGAGGGCGAGCGGCCAGATGCCCGTGGCGGTCAGGCCTTGGTAGCGGACCGGCAGCAGGGCCCTGAATTCAGGGCGGGCGCTGCCCTGGTTCATGTTCTTCTGCAGCCAGTCGTTCAGCGCAGGCAGCGAGTCGAAGGACTCGACCCCGCGCAACGGGGTGAACAGCAGCACCCGGCCGACGTCCTGCGTGTCCGTCAGCTCGACTGCCGCCGGGGGGCTCTTTTGCGTGGCGACGAAGGCGCCGGCCAGTTCGACGCGGCGTTCCTGATAGAGGAAGGTCAAGGCATGCAGGTTGGGGCGCAGGGTCGGGTGGCTGCCCGTCCGTTCCAGCATCAGGCCTTCCTCCGGGTGCAGCAGCCGGTCTGCGACACCCTGCCGGGCTTCGTTCTCCAGCGCCTTGAACCCGGCTTCATAAGTCATGAAGGTTTTGAGCGACAGGCCTTCGACAGCTTCGGTCGCGTCCAGGTCGAGCAGATGCCGGTTCAGCGTCCCGGCCTGCGCAGCGAACGCCAGTCGGCCCTGCGGGCTCTGCACGTCAGCGACGGACAACGCCGGATAGTGCGCACGGGCCTTTTCCAGATAGCGCTGGCGGCAGCGCTTGATGACGCTGTTCAGATGCGCCAGGACGCGTTGCTCGGCGCTCGGGGGCGTGTCAGGGAACAGCGGGGCCTCGCTCTGGAACAGGTGATGGCCGATCTGGTTCAGATCGCCTTTGACCTGCTCGAACGAGGGGTGGGATGAAACGGCGTTGCTCATCGTCGCAGCCTCCATGCTGGCGGAAAGGGCAACAGCATGGAGCGGACGGGAGAGGGCGGGTGGTGCAGGGTTAGGGCGACCCGGAACGCGTTCCCCTGCGGGCGCGCCTGCCGGCGACGGACCAACCCTGAACGGCATCAGACCCTGGCGCTGACCTCGCTGCGGCTGACCAGCGCTTCGATTGCCTTGCTCAAGCCCGGCGCCCGCTCCCCGGCCAGCAAATGCCAGACACCGTCCTCCGGCTGGCTGACCCCGAGGCATCCCAGCTCCTTCAGGCGAGCCTCGGACAACCCCTTGCCGTCGGCCAGTTGCAGGCGGATCCGGGTCAGGGCGATGCAGTCCAGCTGCAGCACATTGTCGCTGCCGCCCACGGCATCCAGCCATTGCAGGGCTTCAGCGGGGGCCACGGCCACAGGCTTGGGGGCTTCGACGGCCGCTGCCGCAGCGGCCATCCGGCCAGCGCCCGAGGCCGGCATCGCCAGGCGGATCTCGTCGGCAATGCTGTCGGCCAGCGGCCCGACCACCACCTGCAGACTGCCGCCCTTGCCCGGACGCACCACGGCCATCGCGCCCAGCGCCTTCAGGTCGGCGTCCGAGGCCTTGTCGCGATCCACCATCTCCAGGCGCAGGCGGGTGGTGCAGGCGCCGACGGTCAGCAGGTTGGCGGCGCCGCCGAGCGCCTTGATGTAGGCCCCGGCCCGTTCGTTCTCGCCGATCGCCGCCTTGTCCGTGGCGACCGCGTCCTCGCGCCCCGGCGTCTTCAGGTTGAAGCGGCGGATGCAGAAGTCGAACACGGCGTAGTACACCACCGCATACGCCAGCCCCACCGGCACCACGAGCCAGCCGTTGGTGGACTTGCCCCAGCCCAGCACCATGTCGATGAAGCCGCCGGAGAAGGTGAAGCCCAGGTGGATGTTCAGCGCGTTGGTGATCGCCATCGACAGCCCGGTCAGCAGCGCATGCAGCAGGTACAGCAGCGGGGCGAGGAACATGAAGGCGAATTCGATGGGCTCGGTGACGCCGGTCAGGAACGAGGTCAGGGCCATCGACAGGAAGATCCCGCCCATCACCTTGCGCCGCTCCGGCAGGGCGTTGCGGTACATCGCCAGGCACGCGGCGGGCAGGCCGAAGATCATCATCGGGAACATGCCGGTCATGAACTGGCCGCCCTTCGGGTCGCCGGCGAAGTAGCGCGACAGGTCGCCCGTGACCAGCGCCCCGGTGGCCGGGTCGGTGAAGTTGCCGAACACGAACCACGCCATGTTGTTGAGGATGTGGTGCAGGCCGGTGACGATCAGCAGGCGGTTGAACACACCGAACACGAACGCGCCGAAGCTGCCGCTTTCCATCATCAGGGTGCCGAAGGCGTTGATGCCGTGCTGGATCGGCGGCCAGATGTAGCCGAACAGCACGCCCAGGCCCACCGCCGCGAACCCGGTGACGATCGGCACGAAGCGCCGTCCGCCGAAGAACGCCAGGTACTCCGGCAGCTTGATGTCCTTGAAGCGGTTGTACAGCGCGCCGGCCATCAGGCCGCTGACGATCCCGGCGAGCATGCCCATGTTGATGCTCGCATCGAGCACCTTGAGGGTCGAGACCATCACCAGGTAACCGATGACCCCGGCCAGGCCCGCCGTGCCGTTGTTGTCGCGGGCGAAGCCGACGGCGATGCCGATGGCGAAGATCATCGCCAGGTTGGCGAAGATCACTTGGCCGGCGTCGTGGATGATCGCGATGTTCAGCAGGTCAGTGTCGCCCAGGCGCAGCAGCAGGCCGGCGATCGGCAGGATCGCGATCGGCAGCATCAGGGCACGGCCCAGGCGTTGCAGGCCTTCGATGAAGAGTTGGTACATGGCGTTTGTCCTTTTTGTTGTTGTCAGCGCAGCGGCCAATGTTGATGACAGGCATGGCGCACCGCCGCGGCGCTGCTCAGCTTGAGCAGGTCGTGGGCGAGGCGTCGGCATTCGGTTTCGTGCACCTGGCGCACGCGGTCCTTGATCTCGCCGACCTGCACCGGGCTCACCGACAGCTCGCGCACGCCGAGCCCGACCAGCACCGGCGTCGCCAGCGGATCCGACGCCAGGGCGCCGCAGACCCCGACCCAGCGCTTGTGCACCGCCGCGCCTTCGCAGGTCATGGCGATCAGCCGCAGCAGCGCCGGGTGCAGCGCGTCGACCCGAGCGGCGAGGCCCGCGTGGTCGCGGTCCATGGCCAGGGTGTACTGCGACAGGTCGTTGGTGCCGATGGACAGGAAGTCCGCGTGTTCGGCCAATTGCTCGGCCTGAAGGGCGGCGGCGGGGACCTCGATCATCACGCCGAGCTCCGGACGCTGGGCGATGCCGAGTTCGAGGCACAAGGCATCGACACGCTGGCGGATGTGCAGCAGCTCATCGACCTCGGTGACCATCGGCAGCAGGATCCGGCAGCGTTGCAGCGGGCGGCTCTGCAGCAGGGCGCGCAATTGCTGGTCGAGGATTTCCGGCCGGGCCTGGGCCAGGCGGATGCCGCGCAGGCCCAGCACCGGGTTGGCCTCGGCCGGCAGCGGCAGGTAGTCGAGCTGCTTGTCGCCTCCGACGTCGATGGTGCGGATGATCACCGGTTTGTCGCCCATGGCGTCGAGCACGGCTTGATAGGCGGCGCGCTGTTCTTCTTCGGTCGGTGCGGTGTGGCGGTCGACGAACAGGAATTCGGTGCGCAGCAGGCCGACGCCGTCGGCGCCGTTGGCGAGCGCGTCCGCCGCCTCTGCGCTGGAGGCGACATTGGCCGCCACCTCGATGGACACGCCGTCGAGGGTCGCGGCGGGCTGGTGGGCACGCTGCTGTTGGGCGGCACGGCGTTCTTGGCGCTCCTGGCGAATCTGTCCGACTTGCGCCAGACGCTCGGCGCCCGGCACCAGTTCCAGGCGGCCGCCGTCGGCATCCAGCACCACCGCTTGGCCTTGCTCCTGGTCCAGCAGCGCAGCGCCCAGGGCGACGAGGCAGGGCAGGCCTTTGCCCCGCGCCAGGATCGCGACATGGGAGGTGGCGCCGCCTTCGGCCATGCACAGGCCGGCCACACCCTGGCCGCTCAGTTGCAGCAGGTCCGAAGGGGTCAGTTCATGGGCGGCGACAATGGCGCCGGCGGGCACCTCGTAATGCCACGCTTCGCCGAGCAGGGCGCGCAGCACCCGTTGCCGGAGGTCGCGCAGGTCGTTGGCGCGCTCGGCCAGCAGCGCGCTGCCGGTCTGCTGCAGCACCTGGCACTGGGCGTCGATGGACTGGCTCCAGGCATGGGTCGCGGCGGTGCCGCCGTCGATGGCCTGCGCGGCGGCATCGAGCAGGGCCGGGTCTTCCAGCAGCGCCAGGTGGGCGGCGAAGATCGCTTCTTCGTCGGTGTTCCTGAGCCTTTTCGCCTGGGCGAGGGTGCCGTCGATTTCGCTGCGCACCTCGTTCAGGGCTGCGTCGAAGGCCTGCCGTTGGCCGGCGGGATCATGACCGCCGGCGTCGGGCGGCAGGCTGATGGCATTGAGTTTGAACAGCGGCCCGTCGACCAGCCCCGGTGCGGCGCACACGCCTTGCAGCACGCCGGCTTCGGCCGGACGCTTGAGCGTCGGGGCGCTGGCCGGCGCCGCGGCGGCATGGCGGTCCTCCGGCAAGGCGGTGGCCAGCGCGGCAAGCAGGGCTTGCAGCGCCGCGTCGGCGTCCGGCCCCTGACAGCTTACCTGCACTTCGTCCTGTTCGCCGACGGCCAGCCCCATCAGGCCGATGAGGCTGTTGCACGGCGCCGACTTGCCGGCGAAGCGCAGCTGCGAGCGGCTCTGGAACCCTTGCGCGGTCTGGCGGATCAGCGCCGCCGGGCGCGCGTGCAGGCCGCCGCGGTGGGCGACCTTCACCCGTGCGCTGACCTCGGGGCCGTCCAGCGCCTGGGTGTTCGCCGCCTGGCCATGGCGGGCGACGATGTGCAGCAGCGGCTCGCCCACCTTGACGTTCTTGAGCGTGATCGGCCGGGCCTGGAACTGATCGCCGTTGGTCAGGATCAGCAGGCTGACCAGGCTCTTGCAGCGCAGGCCGACCTTGTCCACGTCATAGCGCAGCAGCGGCTGGCCGTTGCTGACCCGGACGCCTTCCTTGACCAGCACCGAAAAGCCTTCGCCCTGCAGCTCCACCGTGTCCAGCCCCAGGTGCAGGAGGATCTCGGCGCCGTTGTCGGCCCGCACCGTGAGGGCGTGGCCGGTGCGGGCGACATGGATCACTACGCCTGCGCACGGCGAATACAGGGTGTCGTTCAGCGGGTCGATGGCAATGCCGTCGCCCATCGCGCCGCCCGCGAACACCGGGTCCGGGACTTTGGCGAGCGTGAGCACCGGGCCGCTGAGCGGGGCGCTTAAGGTCAGCTCTTTATTGTTGTTGTGCATGGCTCGGTCTCATCAGGAAAACATTCGGTTCGGACTCAGTGGGTGCGCGTGACTTTGCTCAGGTGACGCGGCTGGTCCGGATCCATGCCGCGGGCCACGGCCAGGCCGGCGGCCATCACGTAGAAGCTCTGGATGGCCAGGATCGGATCCAGGGCCGGGTGCTCGGCGCGGGTCAGGGTCAGGTCGCGTTCGAGCACGTCGTCCGGCGCGGCCAGCAGCACGCGGGCGCCGCGTTGGCGCATGTCGGCGGCCAGGCTCAGCAGGCCGGCCTGCTCGGCGCCGCGCGGGGCGAACACCAGCAGCGGGTAGTCCTCGTCGATCAGGGCCATCGGGCCGTGGCGCACTTCGGCGCTGCTGAAGGCTTCGGCCTGGATCGCCGAAGTCTCCTTGAACTTCAGCGCAGCTTCCTGGGCGATGGCGAAACCGGCGCCGCGGCCGATCACCATCAGGCGCTCGCAGTCGCGCAGGGCGTCGACGGCCACGCTCCAATCTTGTTTCGCCGCTTCGCGCAGGCCATCGGGCAGCGCGTTGTGGGCGTCCAGCAGCTCCGGATCGTCTTTCCAGTGGCCGATCAGCCGGGCGCTGGCGCTGAGGGTGGCGATGAAGCTCTTGGTCGCGGCGACGCTGCTTTCGGTGCCCGCCAGCAGCGGCAGGCTGAACTCGCACGCGGCCTCCAGGGGCGAGGCTTCAGCGTTGACCATGGCGATGCTCAGGGCGCCGCGCTTGCGCAGCAGGCGCAGGCTGTTGACCAGGTCCGGGCTCTGGCCCGACTGCGAGAAGGCGAACGCCACCTGGCCGCTGACCTTGAGCGGCGCCTGCTGCATGGTCACCACCGACATCGGCAGCGACGCCACCGGAATGCCCAGCTGCTGCATGGTCAGGTAGGCGAAATAACTCGCCGCATGGTCGGAGCTGCCGCGGGCCACGGTCATCGCCACCTGCGGCGGCTGACGGCGCAGGCGTCCGGCGACCTCGATCATCGATCCGTCGAGCTGATTCAGTTGAGCCTGCACGGCCTCATGCGAGGACAGCGCCTCTTCAAGCATTTTTGAAGTCAATGTCTTCTCCTTCGACCATGACGGCGGTCAGTGTGAGCGAGCGGTCCAGCCGCACGCAGTCGGCCCAGGCCCCCGGTTGCAGGCGCCCGCGTTCGGTGATGCCGAGGTAGTCGGCGGGAAATTGCGACAGGCGCTGCGAGGCTTCGGCGATCGGCAGGCCGATCTTCACCAGATTGCGCAGGGCCTGATCCATGGTCAGCGTGCTGCCGGCCAGGGTGCCGTCCGGCAGGCGCACGCCGCCCAGGCACTTGGTCACGGTGTGGCTGCCCAGCTTGTACTCGCCGTCGGGCATGCCGGCGGCGGCGGTCGAGTCGGTGACGCAGTACAGGCACGGGATCGAGCGCAGGGCCACGCGGATCGCGCCGGGGTGCACGTGCAGCAAGTCCGGAATCAGTTCGGCGAACTTCGCATGGGCCAGCGCCGCGCCGACGATCCCCGGCTCACGGTGATGCAACGGGCTCATGGCGTTGTACAGGTGGGTGAAACTGGTGGCGCCGGCCTCCAGCGCCGCCACGCCTTCCTCGTAGCTGCCCAGGGTATGGCCGATCTGCAGACGGATGCCACGGGCGCTCAAGGCGCGGATCAGCGCATCGTGCCCGGCGATTTCCGGGGCGATGGTGATCACCCGGATCGGCGCCAGCGCCAGGTATTCCTCGACTTCGGCCATCAGCGCGGTGTGGGCGAAGTTCGGCTGGGCGCCCAGTTTGCCGGGGTTGATGTACGGCCCTTCCAGGTGCACGCCGAGCACCCGGGCGGCATTTTGCGGACGCTGCTCGCAGAACGCGCCGAGCGCTTTCAGCACGCTGGCGATCTCGGCGCTCGGTGCCGTCATGGTGGTGGCCAGCAGCGACGTGGTGCCGAAACGCACGTGGGTCTTGGTGATCGTCTCGAAGGCCACGGCGCCTTCCATGATGTCCTTGCCGCCGCCGCCGTGGACGTGCAGGTCGATGAAGCCCGGCAGCAGGTAAGGCAGTTCATTGGTGGCCGGGTCGCAGGGCACGCCTTCGATGGACACGACTTTGCCGTGTTCGTGGATCAGCCGGCCACGAACCCAGCCGTGGGCGGTGAGGATGTTGTCTTCGGACATGTTCGGGTCTCTCGTTTTGCTGCCTGACGGCGCAGCTTTCTATCTTCTGAGCTCTGCAACAAAGTCGTAGTAGTCGTTGCGGCAATAGGTGTCGGTGACTTCGATGGGCGTGTTGTCTTCGAGGTAGCCGACCCGGGTCATCAGCAGCATGGCGGTGCCGGGGGCGATGCCGACCAGCGCGGCGAACTCGTCCGAGGCGTTGATCGCCTGAATGTGCTGCAAGGCGCGGACGATCGGCTTGCCGATGCCGTCGAGGTATTCGTAGAGCGAATCGCCCACGGCCTGGGGCTTGGGCATGATCGAGGCGGGCAGGGTGCTCATCTCGATGGCCATCACCGTGTCGTCGGCTTTGCGCAGGCGTTTGAGCCGCGCCACCTTGTCGTTGGGCGACAGGCCCAGGCGGATCAGCTCTTCGTGGGTCGGCAGGGTGATGTCCCGTTCCAGCCACTGCGAGCTGGGCACGAAACCCTTGAGCCGAAGCATCTCGCTGAAGCCCGACAGGCGCGACAGCGGTTGTTCGAGGCGTGGGGTGATGAAGGTGCCGGAGCCTTGCAGCCGGCGGATCAGCCCCTGGTCGAGCAGGACTTCCAGGGCCTTGCGCGCGGTCACCCGGGAAATCCCCAAGGATTCGCTTAAGTTGCGCTCCGACGGCATCGCCTGCTCGGCCTTCCACTGGCCGGCATGGATGGCCGCTTCCAGGTTGCGCGCCAGCTGCAGGTACAGCGGCGTCGGCTGGGCCTCGTCGGGGCGCAGGGCGTGGAGGTCGTTCATGGCGGTGGTTTCCGGCGCGGGTTGGGGTTGTTGTGGTGCGCTTGTGGGGCGGAAGCTAATACCACTTGAATACCATGTCAACGCACCGGATTGCCCTCAACGCCAGCATATTCGGGGCGTTTAGGCAGGGTGGTTTCAAGTGGTATTAGAGGTGGGCTTGCCGGCGCAAAAAATCGCCGTCTGCGACCGCGCTTGGGATGGCGAGTGGTATCACCCCGGCAGGCAATGTCGCGGATGGCGATTGATCAAAATTTTTTTTGAAGACGACCAGCGGCGGCGAGACGAGGTCTTTGTGGGAGCCAGCCTGCTGGCGATGGTGGCGTGTCAGTCGGCATCACATTCGACTGGCCCACCGCTATCGCCAGCAGGCTGGCTCCCACAGGGTTTTGCATCTGCTCAAAGGGCCGCGTCGGCCTTCAGCTCCAGGCTGTCCAGCACCCGGTTCACCGCCAGTTCGCCGAGCATGATCAGTTGCGCGATGCCCTGCGCCGTGTGCCGATGCTGGCCGTCCAGCAGCCCCGCAAAGTTGTTGGCCATGACTTTGGCCGAGGTCAGGGTCTCGCAGGCGTCGGCCAGCAGCTCCTCGTTGTCGGCGGCGGGGGCGATGGCGTAGAGCTTGCTGATCTTCAGCGCAGGGCCGGTGACGGCAATCGGGCTGAGGTAATGGTCGAGGGCGCGTTCGGCGGCTTCGTTGAGCTTGCGCGAGTCGGGGGATTCGTAGGGGGAAGTGGGGTCGGATTCGGGTGGGTTGGGGGTGGGTTTGAACATGGTGAAGCTCCTTGAGAAGTGGAGCCGTCAGCCATCGCTGCTAAACGAGTTGGGTGGCGGCTGTACGCGGGTTAGCAGACCAGGCTCAAGGATCCCGGCGCACCGAAGTGCCCCACGCAAAGCCGCCATGACGCATTCAGCGGAGCTCACGTGCCTTGAGAATTGCCGGGCTGCTAAACCCGATCACTGATTCGTCAGTGACCGCCAAACGATAGAACCCGCCCCCCAGGCGTACAAGCCGGCGGATTCTGGCGTAGCTGTGGGCAATGTCGCAAGGTGGAGTCGGGAGGTGGAAATGTTATTCAACAACTCTAAACAACCCTCTCCGAGCGTCGAAGAGCGTCATAACGCCGAAGCGAGTCAAAGAGGGACGGACAGACGGATCCGTCCCCTTTTGCCCTGCGACGAATGGCGGCGCAGTCTTTCAGGCTGCAGGAACCCCTGTGGGCTGCAGGAAACTCTATGGGTTGTAGGAACCTCTATGGGCTGCAGAAGCTTCTGTGGCGAGGGAGCTTGCTCCCGCTCGGGTGCGCAGCAGCCGCAAAACCGGTGCACGCGGTGTTCCAGGCAAACCGCGACCGCAGGATTTGGGGCCGCTGCGCGCCCCAGCGGGAGCAAGCTCCCTCGCCACAGCTCAAGGGCGGATTTCGATCATCGTGCCGTCCGGCACCATGTTCCAGACTTCGCGCATGTCGACGTTGCGCATGGCGATGCAGCCGTCGGTCCAGTCGAGGGTGTGGAACAGGTTTTCCGGGTTCTCGGCGGAGTCCGGCGTGCCGTGGATCATGATCATCCCGCCGGGCTCGACGCCTTCGCGGCGGGCGCGGGCCGAATCGCTGATGTTCGGGTAGGAGATGTGCATCGACAGGTTGAATTTGTCGCTGGTCTTGCGCCAGTCGATCCAATAGAAGCCTTCTGGCGTGCGTTTGTCGCCCTCAATCAGCTTCGGGCCTTTCTTCGCGCCCTTGCCCAAGGAAATGCGGTAGGTCTTGAGTGGCTTGCCGTCGGCGATCAGCTGCAGTTGGTGGGCCGATTTGAGCACCAGCACCTTTTCGATCAATGGCGTGTTGGACGGTGTCACGGTGGTCACGAATGACGCCTGGGAGACGGTGACGAACGACAGGCAGAACAGGGCAAGCAACCAGCGCATTGAAACGATTCCCCAAGAATGAAGCAGATACTTTATTTATAGATGCCGTGCAGTCGCCGTCGCGGGCTGCGCACACGGGTTATCGGCCGGCTGGCGCGCAAATCAAGTGATGGCCGGCTGAACGAGCGGCGGGATCGATTCGGAGCGTACCGGATAGACCTCGGTGCGCCGATCGGCGAAGAAGCATTCTAAGGTACGGCCCACGGTGCGGAAAGCCAGTTCGTCCCACGGGATGTCGGCCTCTTCGAACAATTGCACTTCCAGGCTCTCTGGGCCGGCGGCGAAGTCCAGGTCCGCCAGTTCGGCGCGGAAGAACACATGCACCTGGCTGATGTGCGGCACGTCGATGAGGGTGTAGATGCTCAGGTTGCGCACCCGGGCGCAGGCTTCCTCGGCGGTTTCGCGCATGGCGGCCTGTTCGAGGGTCTCGCCGTTCTCCATGAAGCCGGCCGGCAGCGTCCAGTAGCCCAGGCGCGGCTCGATGGCGCGGCGGCACAGCAGCACTTTCGTGCCCCAGGTCGGCACGCAGCCGGCGACGATGTTGGGGTTCTGGTAGTGAATGGTCTGACAGCTGTCGCAGACGAACCGCAGGCGCGAGTCGCCTTCGGGAATGCGTTGGGTCACCGGGTTGCCGCACTGGCTGCAAAATTTCATGCTGGGGTTCCTGAAGGCTGCGCCTATCTTGGCGTGCGGCGGTGGCAGACGGCAAGTTGCCGTTTCGCGACATGGCGCCGGTCCAGGGGTTGGGCGGCTGCGGCGATTGGTGCATGATGCAGCGTAAGGCACAGATCGAGAACACTTATGCTGGATGAGCTGCTGCACCGGGTCAGCAATCACACGCCGCGCACGCTGGAGACCGACAAGCGTTTCCCCGAGGCCGCCGTCCTGGTGCCGATCACGCGCAACGACGAACCGGAACTTGTCCTCACCCTGCGCGCCAGCGGGCTCTCGACCCATGGCGGCGAGGTCGCCTTCCCCGGCGGCCGGCGCGACCCGGAGGATCCTGACCTGGTGTTCACGGCGCTGCGCGAGGCCGAAGAGGAAATCGGCCTGGCGCCGGGGCTGGTCGAAGTGATCGGGCCGCTCAGTCCGTTGATCTCGCTTCATGGCATCAAGGTCACGCCGTACGTCGGCGTGATTCCCGACTTCGTCGAATACCAGGCCAACGACGCCGAGATCGCCGCGGTGTTCAGCGTGCCGCTGGCGTTCTTTCGCGAAGACCCGCGCGAGCACACCCACCGCATCGACTATCAGGGCCGCAGTTGGTACGTGCCGAGCTACCGCTACGGCGGGTTCAAGATCTGGGGGCTGACGGCGATCATGATCGTCGAGTTGATCAACCTGCTCTATGACGCCAAGATCAGCCTGCACCAACCGCCCAAAAGCTTTATCAACACCTGAAGCCATCGTTCGAATGGCCCGTCACCGTGAGCCCTGAGGAAAACACGATGAAATACCGCTTGGGCGACGCCCGCGTCGACACCCACCCGCAAAGCTGGGTCGCACCCAATGCCGTGCTGGTGGGCAAGGTCAAACTGGAAGAGGGCGCCAACGTCTGGTTCAACGCCGTGCTGCGCGGCGACAACGAGCTGATCCTGATCGGCAAGAACAGCAATGTCCAGGACGGCACGGTGATGCACACCGACATGGGCTACCCCCTGACCATCGGCACCGGCGTGACCATCGGCCACAACGCCATGCTGCATGGCTGCACCGTCGGCGACTACAGCCTGATCGGCATCAACGCGGTGATCCTCAACGGCGCGAAGATCGGCAAGAACTGCATCATCGGCGCCAATTCGCTGATCGGCGAGGGCAAGGAGATCCCGGACGGTTCGCTGGTGATGGGCTCGCCGGGCAAGGTCGTGCGCGAGCTCACCGAACCGCAGAAGAAGATGCTCGAAGCCAGCGCCGCGCACTATGTGCACAACTCGCAGCGTTACGCGCGCGACCTGGCCGAGCAGGAAGAATGACCACCCCCGAACGCCCGGTGGCGTCGCCCTGCGTGAGCATCTGCGCGCTGGACGATGACGACATCTGCACCGGCTGCCAGCGCACGGTGGAGGAAATCACCCGCTGGAGCCGCATGACCAACGACGAGCGGCGGGTGGTGCTCGGGTTGTGCCATGAGCGGGCGAAGGCCAGCGGGTTGATCTGGATGTTGGGCGGCAAGCCGGAACGCTGAGGCGCGGCCCAAGGTGCGCCGCCGATCCACTGTGGGAGCCGGCCTGCCGGCGATGGCGCCCCCTCCCTTGGCCCGGTGCCCGCCCTGAAGTACCCTGTGCGCCAATCCGACAGGTCGCCCCCCATGCTCTTTCTCATCGCCTACATCAGCAGCGTCGTGCTCATCAACTTCGCGTTCTCCACCGCGCCGCACCTGGACATCATCTGGTCGGCCTGGGGCGGGCTGGTGTTCGTGCTGCGGGACATGGTGCAGACCCGCTACGGCCACGGCGCGATCGTGGCGATGCTGGCGGCGCTGGTGCTGTCCTACGTCACGTCCGATCCGTCCATCGCGCTGGCCAGCGCCACGGCGTTCGCGGTGTCCGAGTGCATCGACTGGCTGGTGTTCAGCGTCACCAAGCGTCCGCTGCGCGACCGCCTGTGGATCAGCTCGGCCCTGAGCATTCCCCTCGATACGTTCATCTTCTTCGGCATGATCGATGCGCTGACCCCGCCGGTGATCATCACCGCCCTGGCCTCCAAGTTCGCCGGCGTCACGGCGGTGTGGCTGATCATGGCCTGGCGCGAGCGCAAACAGGCTGTCGCCGGCTGAAGCCAAAGCCTGCGGTTCATGTAAAATGCCGCGCTTTCTCCCCATGGGAAGTGCGCCTTTGGCCGCGACCCTCGATGATCCGCTGCTTTGAGGACCTGAGATGACCCGTATCGGAACTCCGTTGTCGCCGACCGCGACCCGCGTATTGCTGTGTGGCTGTGGTGAGTTGGGCAAGGAAGTGGTGATCGAACTGCAACGCCTGGGCGTCGAGGTGATTGCCGTTGACCGCTACGCCAATGCGCCGGCCATGCAGGTCGCCCATCGCAGCCACGTGATCAACATGCTCGACGGCGCCGCCCTGCGCGCCGTGATCGAAGCCGAGAAGCCGCATTTCATCGTGCCGGAAATCGAAGCCATCGCCACCGCCACCCTGGTGGAGTTGGAAGCCGAAGGCTTCACCGTGATCCCGACCGCCCGCGCCGCGCAGTTGACCATGAACCGCGAAGGCATCCGTCGCCTGGCCGCCGAAGAGCTGGATCTGCCGACCTCGCCGTACCACTTCGCCGATACCTTCGAGGACTACAGCAAAGCCGTTCAGGACCTGGGCTTCCCCTGCGTCGTCAAACCGGTGATGAGCTCCTCGGGCAAGGGCCAGAGCCTGCTGCGCAGCGCCGATGACGTACAGAAGGCCTGGGACTATGCCCAGGAGGGCGGCCGTGCCGGCAAGGGCCGTGTGATCATCGAAGGCTTCATCGACTTCGACTACGAAATCACCCTGCTGACCGTGCGCCACATCGGCGGCACCACGTTCTGCGCGCCGGTCGGCCACCGCCAGGAGAAGGGCGACTACCAGGAGTCCTGGCAGCCGCAGGCCATGAGCCCGGTTGCGCTGGCGGAGTCCGAGCGCGTCGCCAAGGCGGTGACCGAGGCGCTGGGCGGCCGCGGCCTGTTCGGCGTCGAGCTGTTCATCAAGGGTGATCAGGTGTGGTTCAGCGAAGTGTCGCCACGCCCGCACGACACCGGGCTGGTGACGCTGATTTCCCAGGACCTGTCCCAGTTCGCCCTGCATGCCCGGGCGATCCTCGGCCTGCCGGTGCCGCAGATCCGTCAGTTCGGCCCGTCGGCGTCGGCGGTGATCCTGGTGGAAGGCCAATCGACCCAGACCGCCTTCGCCAACCTCGGCGCTGCCCTGAGCGAGCCGGACACCGCGCTGCGCCTGTTCGGCAAGCCGGAGGTCAACGGTCAGCGCCGCATGGGCGTGGCTTTGGCCCGCGACGAGTCGATCGAAGCGGCCCGCGCCAAGGCGACCCGCGCGTCCAAGGCTGTCGTGGTCGAGCTGTAAACCGAGGCGCGCCTATCGCCAGCAGGCTGGCTCCCACAGGTATCGGGGTGTCACAGATTTTGTGTGCACCCAATCCCTTGTGGGAGCCAGCCTGCTGGCGATGCCTTTGATTCAGGCAACCTGATTCAGATCGTTGTGGCGCGTTTCCTTCAGGCACAGCACGGCGATCAAGCTCAGCACCGCCGCCCCCGACACATACCCGCCGACGTAACCCAATCCCCCCATCGCCACCAGCTTCTGGGCAAAGAACGGCGCCGCCGAGGCCCCGACGATGCCGCCCAGGTTGTACGCCGCCGACGCACCGGTGTACCGCACATGGGTCGGAAACAGCTCCGGCAGCAGTGCGCCCATCGGGGCGAACGTCACGCCCATCAGGAACAGCTCGATGCACAGGAACAGTGCCACGCCCGCCGTCGAGCCCTGGGTCAGCAACGGCTCCATCAGGAAACCGGACAGGATCGCCAGCACGCCGCCGACGATCAGCACCGGTTTGCGGCCGAAGCGGTCGCTGGCCCAGGCCGACAGCGGTGTCGCCGCGGCCATGAACAGCACCGCGAAGCACAGCAGCCCGAGGAAGGTTTCGCGGCTGTAGCCGAGGGTGGACACCCCGTAGCTCAGGGAAAACACCGTCGAGATGTAGAACAGCGCGTAGCACACCACCATGGCCGCCGCGCCGAGCAGGGTCGGGGCCCAATACTGGCTGAACAGCTCGACCAGCGGCACCTTGACCCGCTCCTGGCGGGCGATGGCGTTGGCGAACACCGGGGTTTCGTGGAGCTTGAGGCGCACGTAGAGGCCGACCATCACCAGCACCGCGCTGAGCAGGAACGGGATCCGCCAGCCCCAGCCGCGGAACTGCTCGTCGCTCAGGCCCATGGCCAGCGCCAGGAACAGGCCATTGGCCGCCAGGAAGCCGATGGAAGGGCCCAGCTGCGGAAACATGCCGAACCATGCCCGTTTGCCCTTCGGCGCGTTTTCGGTGGCCAGCAGCGCCGCGCCGCCCCATTCGCCGCCCAATCCCAGCCCCTGGCCGAAGCGCAGCACGCAGAGCAGGACCGGCGCCCAGGCCCCGATGCTGTCGTAGCCCGGCAGCACGCCGATCAGGGTGGTGCAGACCCCCATCAGCAGCAGCGAGGCCACCAGCGTCGACTTGCGCCCGATGCGGTCGCCGAAATGGCCGAACAGCGCCGAGCCCAAGGGGCGGGCGAGGAACGCGATGCCGAAGGTGAGGAAGGCCGACAGCATCTGCGCCGTGCCGGAGGTCTGCGGAAAGAACACCGGCCCGATCACCAGCGCGGCGGCGGTGGCGTAGACGTAGAAGTCGTAGAACTCGATGGCGGTGCCGATGAAGCTGGCCGTGGCCACGCGGGTGGTGGAGTTGGCCGGCGGGGCGGCGTCGGTTTCGCGGTAAGCGGTATGGGTCGTCATGCGGTGATCCCTGACAGTCATGAGCTCCATTGGAGCGAATTATTATGGTCGAGCACCCAGGGATGTGGGATCAGGCGCGAGCGCTGTTTCAGGTAGGAACAGTCGTCGGTGTGAAGCGGAATGTGCCGGTGGTCAGGCCGAAACCTATCGGATGCCGGGTAGGCGCGCGGTTCGGCGGGGCTGGGTAAGCGCCCCGATTATAGGAAGCCGGCTAACGGTCAAACAAGAGGACAAGATCCTGAAGGGAGTTTGGCCCTTGTGGTGAGGGCGCTTGTCGCACCGACCCGCCGGGTTGCGGAGCAGCCCCATTCGGCGGTCGCTGCGCAACCGAGCGGGAGCAAGCTCCCTCGCCACAGGCCCTGCGCAGGTCAGACCTTGGCAGGGGGCGAGCTGGTGTGCCAGATCAGCACCTTGCTCACCCGGTTCTCCTCGGTTTCGAGGATCTCCAGCCGGTAGCGGCCGATCTTCAGGCACACCGCGCTCTCCGGGATGCTTTCCAGGGCTTCGGTCACCAGGCCGTTGAGGGTGCGCGGCCCGTCGCTCGGCAGGTGCCAGCCCAGGCACTTGTTCAGCTCGCGGATCGAGGCGGCGCCGTCGATCACCATCCGGCCGTCGGCCTGCGGGTGGATGTGCGGGTTGTCGAGGCTGTGCTCGCTTTCGAATTCGCCGACGATCTCTTCCAGGATGTCTTCCAGGGTGACGATGCCGAGCACTTCGCCGTACTCGTCCACCACCATGCCCAGGCGCCGCTGCTGCTTGTGGAAATTCAGCAGCTGCAGCTGCAGCGGGGTGCTTTCCGGCACGAAGTACGGCTCGTAGCTGGCGGCCAGCAGGGCTTCGCGGGTCAGTTGGCCATTGTCCAGCAGGTGGCGGATCTGGCGGGTGTTGAGCACCGCCTCCACCTGGTTGATGTCGCTGTGGAACACCGGCAGGCGCGTGCGCTTGTTGTGGCGCAGCTGTTCGGTGATGGCCTCGATCGAGTCGTCGAGGTTGATGCCGTCGACGTCACTGCGGGGCACCAGGATGTCGTTGACGGTGATGTTGTCCAGCGCATGGATCCCCACGACCGGGTGAGGGCGGCCGGACGGATGCTCCGGGGGTTCCCGGTCCGTCGGGGTGTCGTCGCTCTGCTGCACGACCTGGGCCTTGCGGTCGAGCGGCCGCATCAGCAACCGGCTGGCGGCGGCGAACAGCCAGGCGGCGGGGTAGACGATCTTCAGCGGCACCGGCAGCAGCGCGTTGCCGAACGACAGCACGGCATCGGGATAACGGCGGGCGAGGGTGCGCGGGAAGTGGTCGGCGAAGATCAGCAGCGCGGCGACGGCGCCGAGGCTCGCCACCCAGGGGCCGTTCTCTTCGCAGAGAAAGATCGCCAGCAGCGTGGCCAGCACCACGGCGAGGGCGCGGCACAGGGTGTTGCAGAAGATCAGGCTGTCGAGCGGGAAGCCGAGCCTGGCGAGCGGCTTGTCGCCGGAGCGCGACGCGGTGCGTTGCGCCAGCAGGTGCTGCTGTGCGATTTCCACGGCGGTGAACAGCCCCGACCACAGAATCAGCAGGACGAACACCGCGATCATCGGCCCTATGGGCAAACCGTCCATTTATGTCGCCCGTCAGATGTGCAGGATGTATTCGCGGACCAGTTTGCTGCCGAAGTACGCAAGCATCAGCAGGCAGAAACCGGCCAGGGTCCAGCGGATCGCCTTGTGGCCGCGCCAGCCCAGGCGGTTGCGGCCCCACAGCAGCACGCTGAACACGACCCAGGCGAGGCAAGCCAGCAGGGTCTTGTGCACCAGGTGCTGGGCGAACAGGTTCTCGACGAACAGCCAGCCGGAGATCAGCGACAGCGACAGCAGCGTCCAGCCGGCCCACAGGAAGCCGAACAGCAGGCTTTCCATGGTCTGCAGCGGCGGGAAGTTCCTGATCAGCCCGGACGGGTGCTTGTGCTTGAGCTGGTGGTCCTGGACCAGCAGCAGCAACGCCTGGAACACCGCGATGGTGAACATGCCGTAGGCGAGGATGGACAGCAGGATGTGGGCCAGGATGCCCGGTTCCTCGTCGATCACCTGCACCGTGCCGGTCGGGGCGAGCTGGGCCAGCAGCACCGTGACGGCGCCGAGGGGGAACAGCAGCACCAGCAGGTTCTCCACGGGGATCCGCGAGCAGGCCAGCAGGGTCAGGGCGATGACGGCGGCGGCGATCAGGCTCGAGGCGCTGAAGAAGTCCAGCGCCAGGCCGACCGGGGTCAGCAGGTGGGCGAGCAGGCTGGCGCCGTGGGCCAGCACGGCCAGCACGCCGAGCGTGACCAGCCGGCGCTTGTCGGCCTTGGCGCCGGTGGCCAGGCGGGTGCCCTGGTAAAGGGTCGCAGCGGCGTACAGAAGGGCGGCGGCGAGGGTGGTCAGCAAACTGGGTGACAAGGGGAGCATAAGTCCTGTTAGGCAAGCCCGAAAGGCGCTGAGTGTGGCATAGAACGGCCACGGCACGAAAGACCGCATGACCCGACGGCGAGGTGTCCGCCGGCCGCAGTCTTCGCTATAATCCGCCGCCTGCCCACGCCGCAGGCTCGCCGGCCACCTGTTTGATTCCGGTTCGGGCCGCCATTATCCCGGTCTACACAGGGCCTGAAAGGATCGCGCAATGTTTGAAAACCTAACCGACCGTCTCTCGCAGACGCTGCGCCATGTCACCGGCAAGGCGAAGCTGACCGAGGACAACATCAAAGACACCCTGCGCGAAGTGCGCATGGCGTTGCTCGAGGCCGACGTCGCCCTGCCGGTGGTCAAGGACTTCGTCAATTCGGTCAAGGAACGCGCCGTCGGCACCGAGGTGTCGCGCAGCCTGACGCCGGGCCAGGCGTTCGTGAAGATCGTCCAGGCCGAACTCGAAAGCCTGATGGGCGCGGCCAACGAAGACCTGAACCTGAGCGCGGTGCCGCCGGCCGTGGTGCTGATGGCCGGTCTGCAGGGCGCCGGCAAGACCACGACCGCCGGCAAGCTGGCGCGCTTCCTCAAGGAGCGCAAGAAGAAGTCGGTGATGGTCGTGTCGGCGGACGTCTACCGTCCGGCCGCGATCAAGCAGCTGGAAACCCTGGCCAACGACATCGGCGTGACGTTCTTCCCGTCGGACCTGAGCCAGAAGCCGGTCGACATCGCCCAGGCCGCTATTAAAGAAGCGAAGCTCAAGTACATCGACGTGGTCATCGTCGACACCGCCGGCCGTCTGCACATCGACGAAGAGATGATGGTCGAGATCAAGGCGCTGCACGCCTCGGTCAATCCGGTGGAGACCCTGTTCGTGGTCGACGCCATGACCGGCCAGGACGCCGCCAACACGGCCAAGGCCTTCGGCGATGCGCTGCCGCTGACCGGCGTGATCCTGACCAAGGTCGACGGTGACGCCCGTGGCGGTGCCGCGCTGTCGGTGCGCTCGATCACCGGCAAGCCGATCAAGTTCATCGGCATGGGCGAGAAGAGCGAAGCGCTCGAACCGTTCCATCCTGAGCGGATCGCGTCGCGGATCCTCGGCATGGGCGACGTGCTCAGCCTGATCGAACAGGCCGAGCAGACCCTCGACAAGGAAAAGGCCGACAAACTGGCCAAGAAGCTGAAGAAGGGCAAGGGCTTCGACCTCGAAGACTTCCGCGATCAGCTGCAGCAGATGAAGAACATGGGCGGCCTCGGCGGGCTCATGGACAAGCTGCCGAACATCGGCGGCATGAACCTGTCGCAGATGGGCAACGCCCAGGGCGCGGCGGAGAAGCAGTTCAAGCAGATGGAAGCCATCATCAACTCCATGACCCCGGCCGAACGCCGCGACCCCGAGCTGATCAGCGGCTCGCGCAAGCGCCGGATCGCCCTGGGTTCCGGCACCCAGGTGCAGGACATCGGCCGCTTGATCAAGCAGCACAAGCAGATGCAGAAGATGATGAAGAAGTTCTCCGCCAAGGGCGGCATGGCGAAAATGATGCGCGGCCTGGGCGGCATGATGCCCGGCGGCGGAATGCCCAAGCTCTGAAGAATCTGCGCCGGTCGTCGTACCGGCGCTGAACCCGCAAGGACGCGGGATCCACGGCAAACCCGCATACGGCGGGAGCTGACCGGCCGTTTTCATCGACGGCTCCATCGCAAATCTGCACGGCATGCCACAGGCGCCGGAAAAAGTCATTTGCAAAAGTCCGGATATTCCTTAGAATATGCGGCCTTTCGGGCACCCATGCCCGCTGTGCATTTAGATTTGCAGCACCGACTACAGGAACGATGTTCACATGCTAACAATCCGTCTTGCCCTTGGCGGCTCCAAAAAGCGCCCGTTTTACCACCTGACCGTAACCGACAGCCGCAATCCGCGCGACGGTTCCCACAAAGAGCAGGTTGGTTTCTTCAACCCTGTTGCCCGTGGTCAGGAAGTTCGTCTGTCCGTAAACGAAGAACGCCTGAACTACTGGCTGAGCGTTGGCGCACAGCCATCTGAGCGCGTTGCTCAGTTGCTGAAGGAAAAAGCCAAGGCTGCAGCCTGAGCGATATGAACGCGACGCCAGAAAAAGCGGACGACCTGATCGTCGTCGGCAAGATTTTTTCGGTTCACGGCGTTCGCGGCGAGGTGAAGGTCTTTTCCTTTACCGATCCGATTGAAAACCTGTTGGGTTACCGCAACTGGACGCTTCGGCGCGAAGGCGTGGTCAAACAGGTCGAGCTGGTCAGTGGCCGTTCCACTCAAAAGGATCTGGTCGCCAAGCTCAAAGGCCTCGACGATCGTGATGAAGCCCGTCTTCTGAGCGGTTACGAGATTTGCATCCCGCGAAGCCTTTTGCCCGACCTGACTGCCGACGAGTACTACTGGTACCAGTTGGTGGGTCTGAAGGTCATCAACCAGGACGAACAGCTGTTCGGCAAGGTTGATCACCTGTTGGAGACCGGCGCGAACGATGTAATGGTGGTCAAGCCCTGCGCAGGCAGCCTGGATGATCGCGAGCGGTTGTTGCCCTACACGGAGCAATGCGTGCTGGCCATCGACCTTGAGGCAGGCGTGATGAGGGTGGAATGGGACGCGGATTTCTAAGCGATGGCGAGCCTGCGCGTAGAAGTCATCACGTTGTTCCCCGAGATGTTCTCGGCCATCAGTGAGTACGGCATCACCAGTCGTGCGGTCAAGCAGGAGCTGTTGCAGCTGACCTGCTGGAATCCGCGGGATTACACGACGGATCGGCATCACACTGTGGACGATCGCCCGTTTGGCGGTGGTCCGGGCATGGTGATGAAGATCAAGCCCCTGGAAGACGCCCTGGTTCAGGCCAAGGCAGCGGCAGGGGAAGCGGCGAAGGTGATTTACCTGTCCCCGCAAGGCCGTCAGCTGACTCAGCCGGCGGTTCGCGAGCTGGCGAAAGAGGATGCATTGATCCTGATCGCCGGCCGTTACGAAGGCATCGACGAGCGTTTCATTGAAGCTCATGTCGATGAAGAGTGGTCGATCGGTGACTATGTACTGTCTGGCGGCGAGCTGCCGGCCATGGTGCTGATCGACGCGGTTACACGACTGCTGCCCGGAGCTTTAGGGCATGCGGATTCCGCCGAGGAGGATTCCTTTGCGGATGGTCTGCTGGATTGCCCGCACTACACCCGACCGGAGGTGTATGCGGATCAGCGTGTTCCCGACGTGTTGCTGAGTGGCAATCACGCGAACATCCGGCGTTGGCGTTTGCAGCAGTCCCTTGTTCGGACCTAT
>NZ_JBIVHR010000048.1:0-46359 GCF_044749305.1 Pseudomonas sp. NPDC089534
ATAGCTCAAAAGCATCGAACAACAGGAAAAGCTCGAACGTCGTTGGGACGCCCGGCTCGACCTGCTGCGCCGCGGCCTGGTGCGCAGCACCCTGGCGGCCGAAGGCACCGACCGGGTGGTCGACCAGTGCATGAAAGAGATGCGCGACGTGGTGCGCACCGACGACATGGACGCCGGCCTCGCCGCCCTGCTGCCGCGCCTGGAGAAGGCCGTGCTCGACTCCGAGCAGCGCCGGGAGACCCGGATCGATCAGGTGAGCACCGCGCTGAATGCGCTGGTCACCCAGTTGCAGGCCTTGCCGTTGCCGCGGGAGGTCGCCCGGCCCCTGAAGAAATTTGCCAAGCAACTCGACACACGGGTCGGCCAGGCCCGGGAAATGCCGCTGCTGCTCAGCGAACTCAGCGGCCTGCA
The DNA here is from genome assembly GCF_044749305.1 of Pseudomonas sp. NPDC089534. NCBI lineage: Bacteria > Pseudomonadati > Pseudomonadota > Gammaproteobacteria > Pseudomonadales > Pseudomonadaceae > Pseudomonas > Pseudomonas sp. NPDC089534. Next base: position 412 of record NZ_JBIVHR010000048.1, read on the forward strand.
AGGCAAGGCCCTGAGCCAACTGGAGACGCCAACGGAGCCGGGCCGCCCCGGACTGCTGCAACGCCTGTTCGGCACCCGGGACATTGAAGAACAGCCTGAGGCGGAGGCATTGGCGCCCGCGCCCGCCGCTGTCGAGCACGCCGAACCCTCGCAGATCGTTCCTGCCGAGCTGCGTCAGGAAACCGCCCAGAGCGCCGCTGTCCCCGACGAGGCCGCGCCCGTCAGCCAACCGTCGGCGGCCAGCCACGCCACCGAGACCGTGGCACCCGCACCGCCGCCGATCCGGGCCATCCAGCCGGAACCAGAGCCAGAGCCAGAACCAGAGCCGGAAGTGTTCGCCTTCACTCCGCCGCCTGCCGCCGCCGATCCTGATCCACGGCAACCCGAACCGACGGTCACCGAGCCTGCCGCCAACGTGCCGGCGCCTGCTCCGCCCGCCCCCGTTGCGGTGAACCCGGACGAGCTGATCCACCCCGGCGAAAACACCGCCGCGATGATCCTCGACAGCCTGCCCCTGCCCGAGCCCATCGCCCTGGCATTGGCGGCCATCGACCCTGAACAGGCCGAGCACGACATCCTCTACGCCCTGCCGGATTCCCCTGAGCCGTCCTACAGCTCGGTGGCCCGGCACATCGAAGACACCCTGATCGGTCTGCTGGACGACCTGACGCTGCCCGAACGCCACCGCCCGCAAGCGGAGGCGATGCGCGACCGGTTGAAAAATGGCTTGAACTGGTACGAACTGCTGCCGATCCTCGATGATCTGGCGACGTTGATGCTGGCCATCACCGACAGCGGCCAGCACGAGTTCGAGGTGTACCTGCAACAGCTCAACGAACGCCTCGAAGCGTTCCAGAGCAACCTCAAGGCCGCCAGCGAAGGCCACGCCGACAACAGCTCCGCCGCCCGGGCCATGGACACGCAGATCCGTGAGCAGGTCGACGGCCTGCAGAACAGCGTGCAGGAAGCCGCCGACCTGGACGACCTCAAGCAAGTGCTGGAAAACCACCTGGAAGGCCTGCTCGGCACCATGGACCAGCACCAGAAGCAGCGCGACGCCCGTGAGCGGGAAGTGGCTGCACGCCTGAAAAGCCTGGCCGAGCGCGTGGCCCACATGGAGCAGGAAGCGCTCGGCTACCGCGAGCACCTCGAGGAGCAACGCCAGAAGGCCCTGATCGATCCCCTCACCGGCCTGCCCAACCGCGCCGCCTGGAGCGAGCGGCTCGAGCAGGAAATGACCCAGTGGCAGCAACACGGCAACACCTTGAGCCTGGCCATGCTCGACCTCGACCACTTCAAGCGGATCAACGACAACTACGGCCACCTGGCCGGCGACAAGGTGCTGAAGATCATCGCCACGGTGCTGCGCAAGCGCCTGCGCGGCACGGATTTCATCGCCCGCTTCGGCGGCGAGGAGTTTGTCCTGCTGCTGCCGGCCACCACCCCGGCGGTCGGCGCCCGGTTGCTGGAGACCTTGCGCGCCGCCATCGAGGCCTGCCCGTTCCACTTCAAAGGGGAGCGGGTCACGATCACCATTTCGATGGGCTTGGCGGCGTTCAGGCCGGGAGAGCGCAGCGATCAGGTGCTGAAAAGAGCCGATCAGGCGCTGTACCGGGCGAAAAACGCCGGGCGCAACCGGGTGGAGGTCGGCTGAGGGCAATTGTTCCATTTTGTTTAAATCGGGCCGATGGCCGTCGGCGGGCCGGGCAATACGTTACACTGTTGCATTATTGTCCTGCGTGTACTGCTCCCTGCCATGAAATTCCTTGCCCTCATCGTATCGCTGCTCGTGCTGGCCGGTTGCGCCAGCGGCCCGCGGTTCGACACCAGCCATCCTTCGGCCAACCACGACAGCCGCATCCAGTACGTGGTGGTGCACTACACCACCGCCTCGCTGGAGCGCTCGCTGCAATTGCTGACCCGCGGCGAAGTCAGCAGCCATTACCTGATCGGCGACGACAAGAAGGCGACCATCTACAAACTGATGGACGAGAACCTGCGCGCCTGGCACGCCGGCGAAAGCGAGTGGCAAGGGCGCACCTGGCTGAACTCCAGCTCCATCGGCATCGAAATCGTCAACCCCGGCTTCCGGGACACCCCGAACGGCCGCGTCTGGTATCCGTACAGCGAAGCCCAGGTGCAGTCGCTGATCGTGCTGCTCAAGGACATCAGCAAGCGCAACGGCATCAACCCGCGCCACATCATCGGCCACAGCGACATCGCACCGCTGCGCAAGCTCGATCCGGGCCCGCTGTTCCCCTGGAAGCGCCTGGCCGCCGAAGGGCTGGGCCTGTGGCCGAACGAACAGGCGGTCGCCCAGCGGCAGGCGCAGTTCGATGCGCAGCTGCCGGACATCGGCTGGTTCCAGATGCAGTTGGCGCGGCTGGGCTACGCCACCCCGCAGACCGGCGAGCTGGATGTGGCGACCCGCCACGTGCTCGCGGCGTTCCAGATGCATTACCGCCCTTCGCGCTTCGACGGCACGCCGGACGCGCAAACGGCAGCGTTGCTGGTGGTGCTGAACCAGACAAAATAATGACGCCCGCCCGACGGTCAGGGCGAAATCGCAATCAGCAGCTATAACTCATTGGTAATTCTTCGGATATCCATGATGGTAGCTACCCGAGAGACGTTGCGTGGCTGGTTTTATCGCCCGTGGTTTTTGGCGATGCTCGCGGCTGTCCTCAGTGCGAGCCTGCTGATCACCGGCGGACTGTTCGTGGCGGTGCGCCAGGTCGAACAGAACGAAAGCCAGGAGATGAACGCCCAAGGCGCCCGCTTCCTCGCCCGCCTCGAGCAGCTGTTCGGCCAGCTGCGCGAAAGCCTCGACGACCTGGAGGCCCAACCCCTGCGCAGCTGCGACGAGGAAATGATCGCCACCCTGCAGCAGGTCACCTTCAATTACCGCTTCGTCTACGAAGCCGCCTACATGGACGCTTCGCGGATCTGCTCCAACCGTCCGCGCCAGGATGCCCTGTCGGTGGTGCGCCCGCCGGACATCAAGGGCCCGACCTACAGCTACTGGCTCAACACCACCACCGAACCCGACGAGAACCGCGCCGCCCTGATGCTCGGCCGCGGCAACTTCCGCGTGGCCACGTCCCGCGGGCACCTGACCGACATGGTCGACCTGTCGCCCGGCAGCAGCCTGCTGGTGGTGCTGGATCACGGTTCGCGGGCGATTCCGGTGCTCGGCGTGCCGCAGGCCTGGCCGCCCACCGACCCCTGGCCGCCGAAGAACCCGGACGCGCTGCAGGTGACCCAGACTCGCCTGATCTACCGCATGCCCACCGACAATCCGGAGTACCAACTGGTGCTGATCACCCCGCGCACCGGCATGCACATTCCGGAGCTCTGGTGGTGGATGGTGCCGCTGTGCCTGATGCTCGGCGCCTTCGTCGGCCTGCTGGTGTTCTGGCTGGTGCGCCAGCGTCAGTCGCTGGACGCCGAGCTGCACGGCGCGATCCGCCGGGGCGAACTGCAGGTGCTGTACCAGCCGATCTTCGACCTCGACAGCCGCAACTGCGTCGGCGCCGAGGCCCTGCTGCGCTGGCGCCGGCCGGACGGTACGCTGACCAGCCCCGACCTGTTCATTCCGATGGCGGAGAACACCGGGCAGATCCGGCAGATGACCGACTTCGTCCTGCAGCGCCTGCTGGAGCAGTTGGGCCAGTTGCTGCGGGCCAATCCGCAGCTGTACATCTCGGTGAACCTGGCGGCCTGCGACGTGATGGTGCCGCGTATCGGCCAGGTCATGGCCCGGCTGCTGGCCCTGCACCGGGTTGCGGCGCGGCAGATTGCGTTCGAGGTCACCGAACGCGGTCTGATCGACGTGGTGGTGGCGCGGGAAAACCTGCAAGCGCTGCGCGATGTGGGGCACCAAGTGCTGATCGACGATTTCGGCACCGGCTATTGCAGCCTGGCCTACCTGCAGACCCTGCCGGTGGACTGCCTGAAGATCGACAAGGCGTTCATCGACGCCCTCGGCCACGACGCCGCCAGCAGCGGAGTCGCGCCGCACATCATCCATATGGCGCAGGCGCTGGATCTCAAGGTGATCGCCGAGGGCATCGAGCTTGAGTCCCAGGCGGCGCTGCTCAGCAGCGAAGGCGTGAAGTTCGGCCAGGGCTGGCTGTTCGCCCACGCCCTGAGCGCGGTGCAGTTCATCGAGCTGATCACCCGCGGCCGGCGCCTGGCCGGGCGCCGGATCGACGACGAAGCCTAGACCGCCAGCGCCATGTAGAACTGCGTGCCCTGCCCCGGCCGCGAATAGACGCCCATCCGGCCGCCGTGCAGCTGGACGATCTCCTTGCACAGCGCCAGGCCGAGTCCGGCGCCGCCCTTCTTGCGCCCGACCTGGACGAACGGCTCGAAGATCCGCCCCTGCTGGCCGTAGGCGATGCCTTCGCCGTTGTCCTCGACGCTGATGATCACCCGTTCGCCATGGCGCCGTGCCTGGAGGCGGATCAGCCCGTCGCGGGCGGTGTGGCGCAGGGCGTTGTCGATCAGGTTGTCCAGCACCCGGTCCAGCTGCGCCTGATCGACCTGCAGGCGCGGCAACGGCCCCTGCACTTCCACGTTCAGCGCCACGCCCTTGTCCGCCGCCGGGCCGGCGAAACGCAACTGCGCCTGCTCCAGCAGATCCTCGATCGAGCACGGCGCCAGCGAGAGCTTCTGCAGGCCGCTCTGGTAGCGCGAGAAGTTCAGCAGGTCGTTGATCAGTTGCATCAGGCGCTGCATCTCTTCGTTGACCGTGTCCAGCAGGTCGGATTCGCGGGAGTCTTCGGCGAACTTCGCCCGTTCGCGGAACAGGCCGAACGCCATGTGCATGCCGGTGACCGGAGTGCGCAGCTCATGGGAGGCGCGCAGGACAAACTCGCTGCGCACCCGCTCGAAGGCGCGCTGTTCGGTCACGTCATGCAGCACCATCACCGCGCCGAGGATGTGACCCTGGGTGTGGCTCACCGGGGTCAGGCTGAACGTCAGCAGGCGCGATTCGCCGTCGACTTCGACGCTCAGGTCCTCCGGTGCGCGCTCCAGTGTCCCGCCGCGCAGCACCAGTTGCAGATGGGCATCCAGCTCCGGCCGGCCCAGCGCCGCGCCCAGGCCCTGGCCGCAGCGGTCGCTGTCCCAGCCCAGTTGCCGCTGGGCCACCGGGTTGAGGTGTTCCAGATGCCCGTCGCGGTCGATCATCAGCAGGCCGTCATCGATGCTGTCGAGCACCGCCTGCAAGCGCTGCTGGCCGGCCAGCAGCTCGTCGACGTTGGTGGCCTGGTGTTCCCGCAGGGCCTGGGCCATCAAGCCGAAACGCCGGGTGAGCTGGTTCAGTTCCAGCGCGGGGGAAATCGGCAGGGTCACCTCGAAATTGCCCTGGCCGATGCTGTCGGCCGCTTTGGCCAAGGCTTCGATGGGGGCGCCGATGCGCCGGGCGATCCCGTGGGCGGTGATGAATCCGATGACCAGCACCGCCAGGCCCACCAGCCCGAGCAGGCCGGCGATCAGCAGCGCCCGTTGACGGGCGGCCTGCTGCACCGAGTTGATGTTTTCGAGTGCGCGCTTGTGCTCGGTGACCAAGCCGTTGCGCAGGGTGTTGAAGCGCTCGCGCAGGTCGCCGCTTTCGCTCAGGGAGGTGCCCGACCGGTCATACGCCTCCATGAAGCTCAGGTAATCGGCCTTGACCTGAGCGAACCCGCCCGGGCTGCCTTCGCTTTGCCGCTCGTGGGCGATGCCCTCCTCCAGCAGCTCGCGGTAATGCTGGCGCGAGGCTTCGAACGCCACAGGGTCGCGCTTCGCCGACAGCATCATGATCAGTTGGTCGCCCAGGGTCTGGCGCAGCTTGAGGCCCAGGTCGAGGCTGACGAAGTTGTTGCGCACCAGCGCTTCCTGGCTGCCGGCCATCTGCATCACGCTGACCAGGCCCAGCAGCAGCCCCAGCAGGGCCACGGTGATCAGCGCGGAAATGCTCAGGAACAGACGGGTGCGCAACTTCATCGCCAGTTTCATCGTCAACCGCTCACAGGTTGTATTGCTTGCGCTTGCGGTACAGGGTCGACGCGTCGATCCCCAGCGTCTTGGCGGCCTGGTCGAGTGTGCCGGCGGTGGCCAGCACCGCGCCGATGTGGGCCCGCTCCAGTTCGTCGAGGCTCAAGGCGGCGCCGATCCGCGGCGCATTGCCGGCCGGTTGCTCGGCCATGCCGAGGTGGCTGATCTCAACGCGTTCCTGCGGACAGATGATGCTGGCCCGCTCGACCACGTTGCGCAATTCACGGATGTTGCCCGGCCAACGGTAGCCGAGCATCGCCTCGCGGGCCTCGTCGCTGAACACCCGGGCCGGACGCGCGTATTCCTTGACGAAACGGGCCAGGAAGCGTTCGGCCAGGGTGAGGATGTCTTCGCTGCGTTCACGCAGGGGCGGCAGGTGCAGGGTGATGACGTTCAGGCGATACAGCAGATCCTCGCGAAAGCGTCCGTCGCGCACCATGTCTTCAAGATTGAGGTTGGTCGCCGCCAGGATGCGCACATCGGCGCGGCGGGTGACCGGATCCCCGACCCGCTCGTATTCCTTGTCTTGAATGAAACGCAGCAGCTTCGGTTGCAGCGTCAGGGGAAAATCGCCGATCTCGTCGAGAAACAGCGTGCCGCCGTCGGCCTGGTTGACTCGTCCCAGCGTGCTTTCGCTGGCGCCGGTGAAGGCGCCGCGGCTGTGGCCGAACAGCTCGCTTTCCATCAGCTCGGCGTTCAGCGACGGGCAGTTGATCGTGACGCAGGATTTCTTCTCGCGCTTGCTCCAGCCGTGGATGGCACGGGCCAGTTCGCCTTTGCCGGTGCCGGACTCGCCGAGGATGAGGATGTTGGCGTCGGTGCCCGCCACCTGGCGGGCGGTTTCCAGCACGACTTTCATGGCCGGGCTGTGGGAATCGAGGCCGTCCTTGGATTGGCGGACTTCGCCTTCGAGGGCCTCCAGGCGCGCCGAGAGCCGGCGCACCTCCAGTTGCTTGGCGGTGGCCAGGCGCAATTGGTCGGGGCTGCAGGGCTTGACCAGGTAATCGGCGGCACCGGCCTGAATCGCATCCACCGCCGTGTCGACCGCCGAGTGGGCGGTGACGATCACCACCCGCATCCACGGCGCCTGGACGCGCATCTGTGCCAAAACATCCAGCCCGTTGTCCTCGCCCAGGCGCAGGTCCAGGAAGCACAGGTCGAACACCTGCCGCTGCAGCAGCGCATCGGCCTGGGCCGCGCTGGTGGCGGTGGCCACCGTATAGCCTTCGTCTTCGAGGCAGTAGCGGAAGGTTCGCAGGATGGCGGACTCGTCGTCCACCAGCAGAATGCGGCCTTGGTGCTCAGTGGCTGATTCCATTTTTCCTACGCTCCATAAGTGAATGTCTTGGTTTAGTCACAGAAAAATCGGGCAAGTTGCATGGTTGATTCTGATCGATTCCGCCCATGGCAGGGTAGCTCTCTCCCGCCCTCACGGCTAATGCGCTGATTTCTCAGGCAATTGCGATCGAAGCCAGTTCTGCCACCACCTCCCGCCTCTTTTTCTGACATCCGCATCCGGTCATCCATTCAATAAGAATGAAATGTCTGTCGGATCGGTCGTGCAATTCGCACGACGCAGAAGGCGGGCATCGTGCAGGATGCGTCGCCATCTCTTTTCTTTGTTTTTATATCTTGTTGATTTTATTGGATATTTTTCAACAAAAAAGCTGGCATGCGCTCTGCAATACCTCCTCCAGACCGGGCAGATGTTGAACGGCCCCAACGAATAAGAGTGAGGACTCCCGATGACTCGCCCAAGCGCCACCGCAGTACGCCTCTCGTCACGGCACATCCAGCAAGGCCTGTTCGGCGTGCTCGCGCTGCTGGTGACCTTGATCGCCTGCCAGCAATACCTGCGCTGGGAGCTGAGCCAGACCCCCGAACCCCTGATTTCGATGCAGCACCCGGTGCAGACCCACTTCAGCGCCGCCGGCAGCCGGCACGCCGAAGACGGTGCGCTGCGCATGGTCGACGTCGGCCAGCCCCAACCGCTGGACAGCGCGCCACGCGAGGAACGTTGGGTCTTCTGAACGAATCTGGGCGCCTGAACGCCGAGACGGGCAACACCCTTAAACAGAAGTAAGGAGAATCATCATGTTGAGCTGGGCAATCACCTTCCTGATCATTGCCATCATCGCCGCCGTGCTGGGCTTCGGTGGTATCGCGGGCACCGCCACGGGCATCGCCAAGATTCTCTTTGTCGTGTTCCTGGTGATGTTCATCGCCTCCTTCATCTTTGGCCGCCGCGGTCGAGGCTGACCATGGGCGCCTTGAAGACAATGGCTGCCGCCCTGCTCCTGGGCGGCAGCGCCATGGCGATGGCGGCCAATGACGGCCAGACGCGCGTCAACGAGCTGCTCAATGCCGACCCGCAATACCGGGACACGTGGCAGAAGGTCGTGAAAAAAGAGGAGCGCCTGCCGGAATGGGTGATGAACCTCTCCGGTGCGCCGCAGCAACAGATGAATGCCGTTGAAGAGGATGGCGACCAGTACCTGGTCGGGCCGCTGTGCGAAACCGAGCAGACGTGCCTGAACCACCGCCTGATCGTCGCTTTCAGCTTCGACAAGAAACACGCCTATGCCCTGCTGGTCGACGTGCCGGAGGGGCTGCCGGCGGACAAGTCGCCGACGCGGCATGCCACTTTCCGTTTCCTCGGCGAGCCGGATCAAGGCATGCAGGGCCTGCTGACGGAAACGCTGAAGAAGGATCCGAACTGGTACTGAACATGAGGGCAGCCCCGCGCTGCCCTTTATTGCGCCCGCCCGAGGAAGGCCGGCGCATGGCCAAGGGGCCGGGACGTTCTGACTGTTGCAGGGTCGGAGTGACCTACGGGTACAGGGAGTGCCTGCGATGAGGGCCGGGCCAGGGCAATGAAGCCGCGCGCAGGTTCGCCGGCCCGGTGGGGGCCGACGGACTTGCCGAGCGCTTCAATCACGCCAAACGTTGATCTAGAGCGTCCTGCTCGCCGTTCAATCGTTCAGACTGACGCGAAAACCGTTTCGCGGTGTTTCCTGGCGACCGTATATCGAGAAAGAGCCAAATTAAACATCGGGAGTTTTCTCTCTCCAACGTAGGCTTTTTCCCAAATTTTCCGCTGATTGAGATCGTCTGAAAACTATCCAAGCTACGCTGAAATGGCCGGTTCACGGCGCTTATGCCTGCCTGAATGTCGCAATCGAACCGCTTGGGACGCCAGTTTCAATTGAAAAATCTCATGCCGATTCGGCATAGGGTAGTCGCTTACGGCATTAGACGTCGCAACCCCGCATCGGAATAGTTGCGCCTTTTTTCGCCCGCCGGAGAGCCGCGAACGCGCGCCCCGGGCACCTTATACGGAGGCAGATGCAAAGACTTTTCCGCCAATGCGCGTTCCAGTTCCTGCATGTGCCTGTGTCAAACGCAAGTAAGGGTAAAGAATATGAAGAAGGCAAAGCTCAGCCTCGCCTGGCAGATCCTCATCGGTCTGGTGTTGGGGATTGCAATCGGTGCATTGCTCAACCACTTCAGCGCCGAAAAGGCCTGGTGGATCAGCAACGTCCTGCAACCGGCAGGCGATATCTTTATCCGTCTGATCAAGATGATCGTCATCCCGATCGTCATTTCCTCCCTTATCGTCGGCATCGCCGGCGTGGGCGACGCCAAGAAGCTCGGGCGCATCGGCCTGAAGACCATCATCTACTTCGAAATCGTCACCACCATCGCCATCGTCGTCGGCCTGCTGCTGGCCAACGTGTTCCATCCGGGCGCCGGCATCGACATGAGCACCCTGGGCACCGTGGACATCTCCAAGTACAAGGCCACCGCCGCCGAAGTACAGCATGAACATGCGTTCATCGAGACCATCCTCAACCTGATCCCGTCGAACATCTTCGCGGCCATGGCCCGTGGCGAGATGCTGCCGATCATCTTCTTCTCCGTGCTGTTCGGCCTCGGTCTGTCGAGCCTGCAGTCGGACCTGCGCGAGCCGCTGGTGACGATGTTCCAGGGCGTCTCGGAAAGCATGTTCAAAGTCACCCACATGATCATGAACTACGCCCCGATCGGCGTGTTCGCCCTGATCGCGGTGACCGTGGCCAACTTCGGCTTCGCCTCGCTGCTGCCGCTGGCCAAGCTGGTGATCCTGGTTTACGTCGCCATCGCGTTCTTCGGCTTCGTGGTGCTGGGCCTGATCGCCCGCCTGTTCGGTTTCTCGGTGATCAAGCTGATGCGCATCTTCAAGGATGAGCTGGTGCTGGCCTACTCCACCGCGTCGTCCGAAACCGTGCTGCCGCGCGTGATCGAGAAGATGGAAGCCTACGGCGCGCCGAAGGCCATCTGCAGCTTCGTGGTGCCGACCGGCTACTCGTTCAACCTCGACGGTTCGACCCTGTACCAGAGCATCGCGGCGATCTTCATCGCCCAGCTGTACGGCATCGACCTGTCGGTCAGCCAGCAGCTGCTGCTGGTGCTGACCCTGATGGTCACCTCCAAAGGCATCGCCGGCGTGCCGGGCGTGTCCTTCGTGGTGCTGCTGGCCACCCTGGGCAGCGTCGGCATTCCGCTGGAAGGCCTGGCGTTCATCGCCGGCGTCGACCGCATCATGGACATGGCGCGCACCGCCCTGAACGTAATCGGCAACGCCCTGGCCGTGCTGGTCATCGCCCGTTGGGAAGGCATGTACGACGACGCCAAGGGCCAGCGCTATTGGAACTCCCTGCCGCACTGGCGCAGCAAGGACAAGGTTCCGGCGGCCCAGGCCACCAAGAACTGACACAAGCCCTGCTGGCTTCCTACAGTCAGTGGCCGCACAAACGAACCCCGGATCATTTCCGGGGTTTGTCGTTTTCGGCAGCCCCGCTATCATTCGCCGCATCTTCCGGGGGGATTTGACTGATGCTTAACGGCCTGTGGCTTGGCTTCTTCATCGTGGCGGCCGTGTCGGCGCTGGCGCAGTGGCTGGTGGGCGGCAACGCCGGGATCTTCGCGGCGATGGTCGAAAGCATCTTCGCCATGGCCAAGCTGTCGGTCGAGGTCATGGTGCTGCTGTTCGGCACCCTCACCCTGTGGCTGGGCTTCCTGCGCATCGCCGAGAAGGCCGGCATCGTCGAATGGCTGGCCAGGGCCCTGGGCCCGCTGTTCCTGCGCCTGATGCCGGAAGTGCCGCCGGGCCATCCGGCCATCGGCCTGATCACCCTCAATTTCGCCGCCAACGGCCTGGGCCTGGACAACGCCGCCACCCCCATCGGCCTCAAGGCCATGAAGGCCCTGCAGGAGCTCAACCCCAGCGCCACCGTGGCCAGCAACGCGCAGATCCTGTTCCTGGTGCTCAACGCCTCCTCCCTGACCCTGCTGCCGGTCACCATCTTCATGTACCGCGCCCAGCAAGGCGCGCCGGACCCGACCCTGGTGTTCCTGCCGATCCTGCTGGCCACCAGCTGCTCGACCATCGTCGGCTTTCTCTCGGTGGCGGTCATGCAGCGCCTGCGCATCTGGGATCCGGTGGTGCTGGCCTATCTGCTGCCCGGCGCGCTGATCCTCGGCGGCTTCATGGCGCTGCTGGCGACGATGTCGGCGACGGCATTGGCGGGATTGTCGTCGATCCTCGGCAATCTGACGCTGTTCGGCCTGATCATGCTGTTTCTGGTGATCGGTGCGCTGCGCAAGGTCAAGGTCTACGAAGCGTTCGTCGAAGGGGCCAAAGAGGGCTTCGACGTGGCCAAGAACCTGTTGCCGTACCTGGTGGCGATGCTCTGCGCCATCGGCGTGCTGCGGGCCTCCGGGGCACTGGACTTCGGCCTCGACGGGATCCGCCACCTGGTGCAGTGGGCCGGTTGGGACACGCGTTTCGTCGATGCGTTGCCGACGGCGATGGTCAAGCCGTTCTCCGGCAGCGCGGCGCGGGCGATGCTGATCGAGACCATGAAGACCTCCGGCGTGGACAGTTTCCCGGCGCTGGTGGCGGCGACGATCCAGGGCAGTACCGAGACCACGTTCTACGTGCTGGCGGTGTACTTCGGCGCGGTGGGCATCCAGCGTGCGCGGCACGCGGTGGGGTGTGCGCTGCTGGCGGAGCTGGCCGGCGTGCTCGGCGCCATCGGCGTGTGCTATTGGTTCTTCGGCTGATCGTCCTGTGGTGAGGGGGCTTGCTCCCGCCGGACTGCGCTGCTGGCCCTTTTTTGGGCCGCTCCGCGCCCCGGCGGGAGCAAGCTCCCTCGCCACAGCAGCTCACTCGCCACAGGCGTCCCAGCAGGTTCAGGGCCTTTGCAGGACGGCCTTCTGACCTTGCTCCACCGCCCACGCCACCACCTTCGCGGTCAGGCGGTCGCTGGCCTGGCCGAACCCGGCCACCGCCGCCGGCACCTTCACGTCGATCAGCGGTTGGCGCTCCTCGAAGCGGCGGCTGGCGAGGATGCGCTGGTCGTAGCCGCGCACCAGCAGCGCATCCAGGCGCACCACGACGCTGGCGCCGTTGCCCTCATATTCCGTCTGAAACGCTTGCAGGCTGCCGCCCAGCTCCAGGTCCGCCTGGAAGTTGCTGTCGTCGGTGCTCAGCAGCGGCACCCGGCCGTCACGCTGGAAGCCGTCGAGCAGGCGGTTGCGCACCAGCACCGGCGCCGGGTCGCTCCAGCGCGAGGCCTTGTAGGTGCTGATCACATCGCCCTGGGGGATCACGGCGATGCCCGGCCGGTTCAGCGCTTCGCTGGCCTGCAGCTTGTTCAGGCGCAGCGACCAGTGCTGGACGGCCGCCGGGCCGCCCGGGGCGGGCGCCTGGGCGGCGGGCAGGCGGTAGAGGTCCAGCGGCTCCGGCTTGGGCAGGATCGAGCACGAAGCGGCCAGCATGCAACCGGCGAGGAGGGCGAGGCGGGTCGGCTTCATGGGGTGAATTCCTTGTTCTTGTCGTTGCCCAGCAGGTAACCGCTGGGGTTGGCCTCCAGGCGTTGGGAGATGGCGCGCAGCGAGCTCAGGGTCTCGCGCAGTTCGCGCACCGCCGGCGCCAGGCCGTTGAGGCCTTGCAGGCCGCTGTCCAGGGACGTCTGGTTCTTGCTCAACAGGCCGTTGATCGTGGCGCTGCTTTGCTCAAGGGACTTCATCGCCTGCTCGGCGCTGCCCAGGGCCTGCTTGCCCTGATCGTTGAGCAGGCCGTTGGCGTTGCGCATCAGCGCCGACGTCTGTTCGAGCATGCTGCCGGCCTGCTTGCCCACCGCCGCCAGTTGCTGCATGGCCTGGCGCAGGTCGCCGCGCTGGTCGTTGATCGCGCCGGTGGTCTGTTCCAGGTGGGCGAGGGTGTTGCTGATGCGCTCGACGTTCTGCGCCGAAAACATCTGGTTGGCGTTGTGCAGCAGCTCGTTGACCCCGCTCATCAGGTCGTTGCTGTCGTTGAGCAGGCGGGAGATGGGCGAGGGCGTGGCGACGATGGTCGGCAGCTTGCCGTCGTGGCCCTTGAGGTTCGGGCTCTGCGGGGTGCCGCCGCTGAGCTGGATGATCGAGGTGCCGGTGATGCCGGTCAGGGCCAGCTTGGCCAGGGTGTCTTCCTTGATCGGCGTATCGCCGCCCAGGCGGATCCGCGCCAGCACCCGGCGCGGATCCTTCGGGTCGAGCCTGAGGCTGACCACGTCGCCGACCTTGATCCCGCTGTACTGCACCGAACTGCCCTTGGACAGGCCGCTGACCGCCTCGTTGAACACCACTTCGTAATCCTTGAACTCGGTGTCGACGCTGGACTTGGCCAGCCACAGGCCGAAGAGCAGGGCGCCCGCCACCACGATCACGGTGAACAGGCCGATCAACACATGATGGGCTCGGGTTTCCATGTCAGACCTCGTTGAGCTGTGAAGCGGCGCCGAGCGCCGAGCGGCCGCGGGGGCCGTGGAAGTATTCGTGGATCCACGCGTCGTCGGTTTCCGAGACCGCGTCGATCGGCCCGGCCACCAGCACCTTCTTCTGCGCCAGCACCGCCACCCGGTCGGTGATGGTGTAGAGCGTGTCCAGGTCGTGGGTCACCAGAAACACGCTCAGCCCCAGGGCGTCGCGCAGGGTCAGGATCAGTTGGTCGAACGCGGCGGCGCCGATCGGGTCGAGCCCGGCGGTGGGTTCGTCGAGGAACAGGATGTCCGGGTCCAGCGCCAGCGCCCGGGCCAGCGCCGCGCGCTTGATCATGCCGCCGGACAGGGATGCGGGGTACTTGTCCGCCGCCGACAGCGGCAGCCCGGCCAGCGCCAGCTTCACCGCCGCCAGGTGCTCGGCGTCGTCGCGGCTCAGGCCCGCGTGCTCGATCAGGGGCAGGGCGACGTTCTCGGTCACGGTCAGCGAGGAGAACAGCGCGCCCTTCTGGAACAGCACGCCGAAACGCCGCTCGATCAGCGAACGCTCATGCTCGGGCAGGCTCGGCAGGTTCTGGCCGAACACCGTGACGTTGCCTTCGCTGGGCCGGCGCAGGCCGACGATGCTGCGCAGCAGCACCGACTTGCCGCTGCCGGAGCCGCCGACCACGGCCAGGATCTCGCCCTTGTACAGATCCAGGTCCAGGTTCTCGTGCACGCTCTGGCGGCCGAAACGGTTGCACAGGCCGCGGACTTCGATCACCGCCTCGGCGGGGGCACGGGGTGGACGGCTCACCAGCTCATCTCCATGAAGAACAGTGCGGCCACCGCATCGAGCACGATGACCACGAAAATCGACTGCACCACGCTGGAGGTGGTGTGGGCGCCGACCGATTCGGCGCTGCCGCTGACCTTGAAGCCCTCAAGGCAGCCGATCGCCGCGATGATGAACGCGAAGACCGGCGCCTTCACCAGCCCCACCAGGAAGTGCTGGACGCCGATGTCGGTCTGCAGCAGCGACAGGAACATCGCCGGGGAGATCCCCAGCGACACCGCGCAGACCACGCCGCCGCCGACGATGCCGCAGAGCATCGCCAGGAACGTCAGCATCGGCAGCGCCACCAGCAGCGCCAGCACCCGCGGCACCACCAGCAGTTCCATCGGGTCGAGCCCGAGGGTGCGGATGGCGTCGATCTCTTCGTTGGCCTTCATCGAGCCGATCTGCGCCGTGAAGGCGCTGGCGGTGCGGCCGGCCATCAGGATCGCGGTCAGCAGCACGCCGAACTCGCGCAGGAAGGAGAACGCCACCAGATCCACGGTGAAGATGCTCGCCCCGAAGCTGGCCAGCACCGTCGCCCCGAGGAACGCCACCACCGCGCCCACCAGAAAGGTCAGCAGGGCGACGATGGGCGCGGCGTCGAGGCCGGTCTGCTCGATGTGGGCCACCACCGGGGTGATCCGCCAGCGCTTGGGCCTAAGCAGCCCACGGGCGATGGTCTCCAGGATCAGGCCGACGAAGCCCAGCAGCTGCAGGGTGTCCTGCCACACCGTGTCCACCGCCCGGCCGATACGGGTCAGCAGTTGCACGCTGACGCTGATTTCCGGCTCCTTGACCGGCACGCAGAAGTCGCTCAGCGAGCAATACACGGTCTGCAGCAACGCCCGGTCGGCGGCGGAGAGGGTGCAGTCGGGGTGTTCGGCGGACTTGCCCAGGCGTTCGGAGCCGAGCAGTTCCACCAGCAGCGAAGCGCCGGCGGTGTCGAGGGTGCCGAGGCCGTTGAGGTCGATGGGGGTGTCGGCGCCGTACTGGCCGCGCAGCGTTTGGCAAAGGTGCTTGAGCCCGGCGTAGTGGGCCAGCGTCCAGTCGCCCGTGACCCGCAGGCGGGCAGGGGTGAGCGAGGTGTCCAGCCGGGCGTTGCCGGCCATCGGGCTGCTGGTCATAGGCTCCGTGCGTGTGCGGCGGTTACGGAAACCTACGTAATAGCACGAACCGGATTACTTTTCTTTGGCCGGTGTGCTGTCCGGGACGGTGAAACGCAGCACGCCGATCATCTGGCCGTCTTCGGTCAGCACCCGCACCTGCCATTTGCCCGCCGGGTTGGCCGGGAAGTTCTGCTTGTGCGTCCACGCCCGGTAGCCTTCCTTGCGCCCGCCGTGGATGTCGAGGGCGATGCGGTCGACCTCTTTGCCGTTGAACTGCCACACGTGATAGATCCGCTCGTCCAGCCCGCGCGGCGCGTTGATCGCGGTGTAGGCGTAGAGCCCGCCGTTGCGGATCTGCTCGACGCTGACCTCTTCGAGGCTGTCGCCGGGGGTGCGGTCCTGCAGTTGGGTGCTGATCGCCACGTCCGTCATCCACAGCGTGGCCGGCGGCACCCACGAGCGCAGCACCCAGCCGACGGCGCCGATGCCCAGGGTGATGCTGAGGATGGCCAGCGCGTTGCGCACGGTGCGGATCGGGAAGATCGACGCCAGGCTGGGGAACGACAGCGCCACGGCGATGCCCAGCGCCCATTTGAAGCTCTGCGAGGTGGTCAGGTGCAGGATCACCGGCAGCGCGGTGAGGAGGGCGGCGAACAGGGTCAGGGTGTGCAGCGCCAGAAACGCCCAGCGCCGCCGCGCCAGCCATTTGTAGTAGAGCGGGTCGGTGATCGAGATGAACGCGGCGATGCCCAGCAGGCCGGTGAACACCAGTTGGCCGCTGTTCCAGGTCGTGGTGATGAAGAAGAACGGCAGGACGAAGAACAGGCTTTCCTGGTGGATCATCTGCGTGGCGTAGCGCAGCAGCGGCTCGGGGATCTCGCGCTTGAAGATCCGGGTGAACAGTTGGGTGAGGCTGTTTTCCAGCATCAGCCAGATCCAGCTCAGCAGCATGATCGTGGCGATCCAGCTGGCCAGCCCCTGCTGGCGGTCCACCAGGATGAAACTGCCGGCCCCCGAGATGAAACCGCCGAGCGCAATGACCCCGGGATAGCGCTTCATCAGTTCGAGGATGCGCTGGATCAGTCGGGTCAGTTTGAGCATGGGGGCGGTTCGCGGCGGTCGAGGAAAAAACTGCGACAGAGTACCGCCCGCCGGGCGCCGTGGCGAGGCTGCCGATCAGTAAAATCAGCGGACAGGCCCCTGTGGGAGCCGGCCTGCCGGCGATGGCTTCGTGTCGGCCCCATCACCGTTGCATGACACACCGCGATCGCCAGCAGGCTGGCTCCTACAGGATCAGCGGTTGTCAGGCTTGCGGCGGTGCAGGCGCCAGCCCAGCAGGACCAGCAGCAGGGCGCCCAGGCCGCCGCCCAGCAGCCACAGCACCTGGTCGTCGCCGAGCAGCGGCTTCTCGATCCGCAGGTAGCCCGGTTGCAGCAGCAGTTCGCGCATGGCCTTGTTCGCCGCTTCCAGCGTCACCCCTTGCAGCTCCCGGGCGGGGTCGGCGAAACGGCCGTCCTCGTAGTCGCCCAGGGCGCTCCAGTAATAGTCGGCCAGCGCGCTGCTGCCCTGCACGGCCCAGGCCTGGTGGGCGATGGCCGCCTGCTTGAGGCGGGCGAAGGTGTCGGGGTCGAGGCCGTCCCTGAGCAGGTCGGCCTTGAGCCCTTCCAGTTCGCGCTCGGCTTCGGCGATGTCGTCGCGGTCCACGTCGGCGTTGAGGCTCATGAAGCCGACGCCGCCGAACACCTCGCGCTCGGCCCACGGGCCGTAGGACAGCGCATGGGTCAGGCGCAGGCGGCGGTACAGCGCCCAGTCCAGGTATTCCTTGAGCAGGTCGAAGGTCTCGTCGTACTGGTCTTCCAGCACCGGCTCGGGCACCAGCCAGTGCAGCTTGGCGCCGTTGCCGATGAAGCCGCGCATCAGCGTGCGCTCGTGGGCGGCGCTGGCGCTGATGTCCGGCAACGGCCGGTGCTCGCTGGGGTCGACCGCCTGCAGCGCGCCCCAGGCCCGTTCCAGATAGGCCGGCAGCAGCCGGTCGAGCTCGCCGACCACGATCAGGGTCATGTTGTTCGGCGCGTACCAGGCCTTGCGCACTTTCTCCAGCTGCTCGCGGGTCAGGCCGTCGACCTCGGCCCGCTGCGGGCACTTGAGCCCCAGTTCCACCGCCAGTTGATTGCTCGCGCTGTGGCCCAGGTCCTGGCGGTCGAGCCAGCGGCGCAGGTGCGTGTAATGGCCGCCGTCCTCGCGTTCGACCACGCGTTTGGCCGCGTTGATCGCGTTGTCGTCGATGCGCGTGCGGGTCAGCAGGTCCAGCAGCAGGTCGAGCACCTTGCGCTGGTTCTTCGCCGGCGCCTCGATGACGAACGTGGTGTCGGCGTTGCTGGTGAAGGCGTTCCATTCGCCGCCCAGTGCCTGCATGCGTTCCTCCAGGCCGCCTTCGCCGGTGGCGTCGGTGCCGCTGAACAGCAGGTGTTCGAGCAGGTGCGGCAGCTCCTTTTCGTCGCAGCCGAAATCGTCGATGCCGACCCCGACCACCAGCCGGATCGCCACATGTCCGCGTTCGGTGCCGGGCTTGAGCAGCACCTGCAGGCCGTTGGGCAGGGCGTAGCCTTCGACCTGGAAGCGATCCAGGGCCAGGGCGGGCAGGGAACCGAGCAGCAGGCAGGCGAACAGCAGGCAACGCATAACGAGTTTCCGTAAGGCTGAAGGGGGATCCGGGGCGTCTGCGAGGCCCTCATCGCCAGCCGGGGCATGCATTTCAGATGAGGGCCTGAAGGCCGAACCACTGTAACTGACTGGCCACGGCCGCAGACGTTCAAGGCGAATGCGTGATGTCCGTCATGTCGTCCACCGCCAGCGCGCCGGTGTCCGATGTCTCCAGTACCACATAGGCGCTGCCGCAGAACAGTGAATTGAGCCGTTTCATGTCCGCGATCAGTTCAAGGTGCAGCGAACTGGTTTCGATGCTCTGCACGATCTTGCGTTGCAGGCGGCTGACGTGGGCATGGGCCAGGCGCCGCTCCTGGGCGCGGAACCGGCGCTTTTCCCGCAGCAGTTGGCGGGCGCTTTCCTTGTCGCCGCTGAGGAACACCGACAGGCCCAGCCGCAGGTTGGCGATCAGTTGGCCCTGCAGCCCGGCCAACTCCTCCAGTCCGTCGTCGGAGAACGAACGGCGCTGCGAGGTCTTCTGCTGCTGCACCTTGCGCAGCATGCGTTCGATCAGGTCGGCGGCCAGCTTGAGGTTGATCGCCAGCTCGATGGTTTCTGCCCAGCGGCGGCTGTCCTGTTCGCCCAGGTCCTCCCGGGGCATCTGCGCCAGGTACAGCTTGATCGCGCTGTACAGCGCCTCGACGTCATCGGTCAGCCGGCGCACTTCCTGGGTGACGGCGGTCTGCTTGCCGCGCAGCGCATCGAGGGCGGCGTCGAGCATGTTGTCGATCAGGTCGCCCATGCGCAGGGTTTCCCGGGCGGCGTTGGCCAGGGCCAGGCTCGGCGTGGTCAGCGCCGTCGGGTCGAGATGGCGGGGCCGTGCGGTGCCGTTGGCCTGTTCGCGCTCCGGCAGCAGCCAGGCGCACAGCCGCGCCATCGGCCCGACGCTGGGCAGCAGGATCAGGCAGCGCACGCTGTTGTAGAGCAGGTGGAAGCCGATGACCATTTCCTGGGCGCTGAAATCCAGGCTGTCCAGCCAGTGCACCAACGGGTCGAGCACCGGAATGATCAGCAGCAGCCCGATCAGTTTGTACAGCAGGCTGCCCAGCGCCACTTGCCGGCCGGCGGCGTTCTGCATGCTGGCGCTCATGAACGCCAGCACGCCGCTGCCGATGTTGGCGCCGATCACCAGGCCGATCGCCACCGGCAGGCTGATCACGCTGGCGCCGGCCAGGGTCGCGGTCAGCAGCACGGCGGCGAGGCTGGAGTAGGAAACCATCGCGAACAGGGCGCCGACCAGGGCGTCGAGCAGGATGTCGCCGGTCAGCGAGGCGAAGATCACCTTCACCCCTTGGGCATGGGTGATCGGCGTGGCCGCTTCGACGATCAGCTGCAGCGCCAGAATGATCAGCCCCAGGCCGATGGCGACCCGGCCCATCTGGCCCAGCCGCGTCTGCTTGCGCGACAGGAAGAAGATCACCCCGATGAAGATCAGCAGCGGCGACAGCCACGACAGGTCGAAGGTCAGCACCCGCGCCATCAGCGCCGTACCGACGTCGGCGCCGAGCATGGTCGCCAGCGCCGGGGTCAGCGCCATCAGGCCCTGGCCGACGAACGAGGTGACGAGCATGGCGGTGGCGTTGCTGCTCTGCACCATGGCGGTCACGACGATGCCGGCGATGAAGGCCAGCCAGCGCTTGGACATGTTCTGGCCGATGACGTGGCGCAGGTTGGAGCCGTAGACCCGCAGGATCCCGGTGCGGACGATGTGCGTGCCCCAGATCAGCAGGGCCACGGCGGAAAGCAGATTGAGCAGGGTGAGCATTGCAGGCCCCCTGTGATGACGGCGCCCCAGTGGGGCAAGTGAACGGTGCCGCGCGTTTTCTACGTGTTGTACTTAAGCTGTAGTCGGCTAACGGTCTGGGCGCCAGCATCGCACAGCCCAAGCGTCGATTGAAACAAAAGTGTCATGAAAACAGAGCAATGGCCCACCGCCAAAAGACTGTGGGAGCGGGCCTGTCCGCGATGGGGCCGTCACGTTCGACCGTTGGGTCGACTGACGGACCGCCATCGCGGGCAAACCCGCTCCCACAGGGTGTGGCGCATGACCTGACGGGTTACTGGCCCGGAATGTCCTTGCGCAGCTTCACCGGCTCCTGCTGCTGTTTCTTCCGGGCGATCGCGCCGCGCATCTTGATGTTGACCGCTTCGACGGCCAGCGAGAACGCCATGGCGAAGTAGACGTAGCCTTTAGGCACATGCACGTCGAACGCTTCGGCGATCAGCACGGTGCCGACCACCAGCAGGAACGACAGCGCGAGCATCTTCAGCGACGGGTGCTTGTCGATGAACTCGCTGATCTTGCCCGAGGCCAGCATCATCACCAGCACGGCCACGACGATCGCGGCGACCATGACCGGCACGTGGGAGACCATGCCCACGGCGGTGATGACCGAGTCCAGCGAGAACACGATGTCGATGATCGCGATCTGGATGATCGTGTAGAGGAAGTTGCCGCCCTTGCCCGAAGGCGCGTCGTCGCTTTCGTCTTCGCCTTCCAGCGCGTGGTACATCTCCTGGGAGCTTTTCCACAGCAGGAACAGGCCGCCGAAGAACAGGATCAGGTCGCGGCCGGAGATGCCCTGGCCGAACACCACGAACAGGTCGGCGGTCAGGCGCATGACCCAGGTGATCGACAGCAGCAACAGGATCCGGGTGATCATGGCCAGGCCCAGGCCGAAGATCCGGGTGCGGGCCTGCATGTGCTTGGGCATGCGGCTGACCAGGATCGAAATCATGATGATGTTATCGATCCCCAGGACGATCTCCAGGGCGGTCAGGGTGAAGAAGGCAACCCAGATCTCAGGGTTGGTCAGCCATTCCATGTGTATTCCTTTGAGCGAGTGTTAAACCACGACGCCAGCATGGCGCTGGCGACGTGGAAGTGTGGTGCCGTTACAGCGTGCTGAACAGCGGGAAAGTCCCCAACAGCAGCGCGGCCGCCAGTATGCACAGGCAGACCAGCACTGCCCACTTGAGCGTGAAGCGCTGGTGGTCGCCGAACTCGATCCCGGCCAGGGCCACCAGCAGGTAGGTGGACGGCACCAGCGGGCTGAGCAGGTGGACGGGCTGGCCGACGATCGAGGCACGGGCCATTTCCACCGCGGTGATGCCGTAATGGCTGGCCGCTTCGGACAGCACCGGCAGCACGCCGTAGTAGAACGCATCGTTCGACATGAAGAACGTGAACGGCATGCTCACCAGCGCCGTGATCACCGCCAGGTAAGGCCCCAGGAAATCGGGGATCACCGCCAGCAGGCTCTTGGACATGGCGTCGACCATGCCGGTGCCCGACAGGATACCGGTGAAGATACCCGCCGCGAAGATCAGGCTGACCACTGACAGCACGCTGCCGGCGTGGGCCGCGACACGGTCCTTCTGCTGCTGCAGGCAAGGGTAGTTGACGATCATCGCGATGCTGAACGCCACCATGAACAGCACCGGCAGCGGCAGCAGGCCGGCGATCAGGGTGCACATCAGGGCCAGGGTCAGCAGGCCGTTGAACCAGATCAGCTTCGGACGGCGGGCGTCCGGGAACTGCGACACGCTGATCTCGCTGTGGTCGATCTCGTCGCCGACCAGGTGCAGCTCGCCCAGGCGCGCACGTTCACGCTTGCCGTAGAAGTAGGCGATGACCAGGATCGCCACCACACCGGCGGCCATGGCCGGGATCATCGGCACGAAGATGTCCGACGGGTCCACGTGCAGCGCACTGGCGGCACGGGCGGTCGGGCCGCCCCACGGGGTCATGTTCATCACGCCGCCGGCGAGGATGATCAGGCCGGCCATGATCCGCGGGCTCATGCCGATGCGGCTGTACAGCGGCAGCATGGCGGCCACGCAGATCATGTAGGTGGTCGCGCCGTCGCCGTCCAGGGACACGACGAGCGCCAGGACGGCAGTGCCGACCGACACCTTCAGCGGGTCACCCTTGACCAGCTTGAGGATCTTGCGCACGGCCGGGTCGAACAGGCCGGAGTCGATCATCAGGGCGAAATACAGAATGGCGAACATCAGCATCACGCCGGTCGGCGCGAGCTTGGTGATGCCTTCGAGCATCATCGGGCCGATCTTCGGCGCAAAGCCGCCGAACAGCGCGAACAGGATCGGGATGATGATCAGGGCGATCAGCGCGGACAGGCGCTTGGTCATGATCAGGAACATGAACGTGATGACCATGGCGAAGCCAAGGAAAGTCAGCATGGGAATACTCCAGGCGTAGCGCGGCTAGGGAATGGGCGGACCTTGGGGGATCAGCGCAGAACGGGAAGCACGGAACGTACGGGCGGAGTGACAGCGAAGAGGCGGGTTGCAGAGGACATCGGAATCACCATTGTTGTTGTTAATTGGGCCGGGCGGGCGACGTTGCGCACGCATTGGCCAGCCGGTCTGGTGCCGGCAGTGGGGGCGATCCTAATCGGGGAAGCTTTCAGCCAGCTTTCGCCGCCGAAAGCTTCGGGCGAACGGCCAACCGGCCGTCGGATGCGGCTAGAGTCAATGGATCCGGGAACGGGAGGGAAGGGTCATGAACGAACTGCACCACGGCGGCTGCCACTGCGGACACATCCGCTATCAGATCAGCGGGCCCCTGCATGACATCGCCCACTGCCACTGCTCGATCTGCCGGCGGGTCAGCGGCGGCATCGTCACCACGTGGCTGACGGCGCCGGCGGCGGATTTCCGCTGGCTGGCCGGCGCGCCGTCGCGCTATGCGTCGTCGGACACCTGCACGCGGTTCTTCTGCCCGCGCTGCGGGGCGCAGCTGGCGCTGGCGACGCGGCTGAGCCCCGAGAGCATCGACGTCACCGTCGCCACCCTCGACCACCCGGAGCAGGCGCCGGCCGACCGGCACATCTGGACCGACAGCCGGCTGCCGTGGCTGCACCTGGACGAGCACCTGCCGGGGGAACCGGAAGAAACCCTCTGATCAGAAAATGGACAGGTCCAGCGGCCGCACCGCGCCCATCCAGATCGCGTGCTCGGTATGGTCGAGCAGGTCGTCGCCGGTGTCAGGGTGCAGGAACACCACCAGCCCTTTTCGGTTGAGCGCCAGCCACGGCAGCACGTCGCCGATCAGCTCGGGGCCGAACGCCAGTTGGCAGCTCCAGTCCGGGTGCGGGCCGACCAGGCGCTCGTGCATCCGGCCCATCGTCAGGGGGAACCGTTGCGCGGCCTGTTCGCACAAGGCCCGGGCCTGCTCGATCGTGCCGGCATCGTAGTAGACATGGGCGTGATAACCCTTGATCTGTTGCATCTGCAATCCTCTGCATCGAAATTGAAAACCGCTCACACCGCCACCGAAGGCAACGGCAGTCCGTTCAACGACTGCGCGCTGCCGGCCTGCTCGGCCATCAGCCAGTCGACGAACCGTTGAATCAATGCCCCGCGTCGCTTGCGCGGGGGCAGCACCACGTAATAGCCGAGCCGCGACAGGGTGGTCTCGGCGATCGGCCGGCACAGCAAGCCTTGGGTCAGCAAGTTATCCACAAGGTGGCGCCAGCCGATGGCCACGCCCTGGCCGCCGATGGCCGCCTGGATCAGCAGCGTGTAGTTGTCGAAGCGCAATTGCCCCGGCGCCGGCGGAGTGGTGAGGCCGAGTTCGCGGAACAGCCCGCTCCAGTCGAACCAGCGGCTGCTGTTCTCGCCCCGCAGGTGCAGCAGCGGAAACTCCAGCAACGCCGTGGGCGACAGGGGCAGGGTGCGGTCCTTGAGCAGTTGCGGGCTGCACACCGGAAACACTTCCTCGCTGAACAGCCAGTGGCTTTCGCCCTGCTTGAAGCGCCCGTCGCCGAACAGCACCGCCACGTCGATGTCGGTGCGCAGCATGTTGTGGCTGCGCTCGCTGGTGACCAGGCTCACGTCCACCTGCGGGTTGGCCGCGTGGAAACGGTGCAGGCGCGGCATGAGCCAATAGGCGGCGAAGGCGAAATCGGTGGCGACCTGCAACACTTCATGCTGCTGTTGTGCGCTGATCGCGCTCAATCCTGCATCGATGTTCTGCAAACCGAGGGCAACCTGCTCGAACAGCAACGCGCCGGCCTCGGTCAGGCCGATGCCCCGGTAGATCCGGTCGAACAGCCGCGCGCCGAGCTGTTCCTCCAGCCGCTTGATCTGCTGGCTGACGGCCGGTTGCGTGGTGCCCAGCTCCACCGCCGCAGCGGTGAAACTGCGGTGGCGGGCCGCCGCCTCGAAGGCGCGCAGCAGGTCCAGCGAAAGGTCGCCAAGGGCTTCATACATAAGCGGTGCTTATCCTAGTCATTGTTCGGCGCGGGCTTTACCGAACCGGGCATGGAATCCATGCTCAATCGCAGCAATGTCGCATAACTCTCCACTATGGAATGCCGCGATCACATGAAGCGCAAGAACATTCTTTTCATCATGGCCGATCAGATGGCCGCGCCCATGCTGCCGTTCTACGGCCCGTCGCCCGTCAAGCTGCCGAACCTCAGCCGTCTCGCCGACCAAGGCGTGGTGTTCGACGCCGCCTACTGCAACAGCCCGCTGTGCGCGCCGTCGCGCTTCACCCTGGTCAGCGGCCAGTTGCCCAGCAAGATCGGCGCCTACGACAACGCCGCCGATTTCCCCGCCGACGTCCCGACCTACGCCCACTACCTGCGTCGCCTCGGCTACCGCACCGCGCTGTCGGGCAAGATGCACTTCTGCGGCCCGGACCAGCTGCACGGCTACGAGGAACGCCTGACCAGCGACATCTACCCCGCCGACTACGGCTGGGCGGTGAACTGGGACGAGCCGGACGTGCGCCCCAGCTGGTACCACAACATGTCCTCGGTGCTCCAGGCCGGGCCGTGCGTGCGCACCAACCAGCTCGATTTCGACGAAGAAGTGGTGTTCAAGGCCCGGCAGTACCTGTACGACCATGTCCGCGAGGACGGCGACCGGCCGTTCTGCCTGACCGTGTCGATGACCCATCCGCACGACCCGTACACGATTCCCAAGGCTTTCTGGGACTTGTACGACGATGCCGACATCCCGCTTCCGGCCACGCCGGACCAACATTCGCTCGATCCGCATTCCCGGCGCCTGCTCAAGGTCTACGACCTGTGGGACAAGCCGCTGCCTGTGGATAAGATCCGCGACGCCCGTCGCGCCTACTTCGGCGCGTGCAGCTACATCGACGACAACGTCGGCAAACTCCTGCAGACCCTGGAGGAAACCGGTCTGGTCGACGACACCGTCATCGTGTTCTCCGGCGACCACGGCGACATGCTCGGCGAGCGCGGGCTCTGGTACAAGATGCACTGGTTCGAGATGGCCGCCCGGGTGCCGCTGCTGATCAGCGCCCCCGGCCGGTTCGGCGCCCGCCGCGTCAGCGCCGCCGTGTCCACCGCCGACCTGCTGCCGACCTTCGTCGAACTGGCCGGCGGCAGCCTGGAGCCGGGCCTGCCGCTGGACGGCCGGTCGCTGGTGCCGCACCTGCAAGGGCAGGGCGGGCACGACGAAGTGTTCGGCGAGTACATGGCCGAAGGCACGGTGGGCCCGCTGATGATGATCCGGCGCGGTGCCTACAAGTTTATCTACAGTGAAGACGACCCTTGCCTGCTGTTTGACGTGGACAACGACCCGCGTGAACAGGAAGAACTCAGCCATTCACCGCAGCATCGCCAGCTGTTCGACGATTTTCTCGCCGAAGCGCGGGCCCGCTGGGACGTCCCGGCGATCCGGCGGGACGTGCTCGCCAGCCAGCGGCGGCGGCGCTTCGTCGCCGGGGCGCTGACCCTCGGCGCACTCAAGAGCTGGGATCACCAGCCGCTGGTGGACGCCAGCCAGCAGTACATGCGCAACCACATCGACCTCGATGACCTGGAGCGCAAGGCCCGTTATCCACAACCCTGCCAAAACCAATAACGCAAAGGGGAAGTCCATGGTCAAGTTATCCACAATCGTGACGGTCGGCCTGATCACGCTGGGCAGCGCCCAGGCCTGGGCCGAGCAAAGCTGCGAAACCGTGAAAATGGCCGACCCCGGCTGGAGCGACATCGCCGCCACCAACGCCATCACCGGGTTCCTGCTGGACGGCATGGGCTACAAGCCCAAGGTCGACACCCTCGCGGTGCCGATCACCTTCGGCGGCCTGAAGGACGGCCAGGTCGATGTGTTTCTCGGCAACTGGATGCCGGCGCAGCAGGGGTTCTACGACAAGTTCGTGGCCACCGGCGACGTCACCCAACTGGCGAAGAACCTCGACGGCACCGAATTCACCCTGGCCGTGCCCGACTACGTGTGGGACGCTGGCGTGCATGACTTCGCCGACCTGAACAAGTACGCCGACAAGTTCGACAAGAAGATCTACGGCATCGGCTCCGGCGCGCCGGCCAACATTTCCCTGCAGGAGATGATCAAGAAGGACGACTTCGGCATGGGCCAGTGGAAGCTGATCGAGTCCAGCGAACAGGCGATGCTCGCCGAAGTGTCGCGGGCGGTGAAGAAACAGAAGTTCGTCACCTTCCTCGGCTGGACGCCGCACCCGATGAACGTGCAGCTGAAAATGCATTACCTCAAGGGCGGCGAGAAGTACTTCGGCGACACCGGCAGCGTGCACACCCTGACCCGCAAAGGCTACGCCGAGGCCTGCCCGAACGTGGGCCGGCTGCTGACCAACCTGTCGTTCACCCAGCAGATGGAGAACAGCATCATGGCCGAGGTGGTGAACAAGAAGATCAGCAACGCCGACGCGGCCAAGGCGTGGATCAAGGCCAACCCGGCGGTGCTGGAGAAGTGGCTGGACGGGGTGAAGACCGTGGACGGCAAAGACGCGCTGCCTGCGGTCAAGGCCCGGCTCTGAACCCTGTGGCGAGGGCGCTTGCTCCCGTCGGGCTGCGCAATGGTTGCGAAGCCTGAAGGCCGGGCTGCCGGATTTGGGAGCGCTGCGCACTCCAGCGGGAGCAAGCTCCCTCGCCACAAGCCACAAGCCACAAGCCACAAGCCACAAGCCACAAGCCACCCGTAAGGGTGTGTGCCTGATACCCTTGCGCAAAATTCCATCCGAGAGGATCCATGGCCCTCCCCAGCCGCCGCTCACTCTTGCCCTTCCTGACCTGGCTGCCCCGGCAAACCCGCGCCAGCGTCGGACGCGACCTGATCGTCGGCCTCAGCGGCGCGATCCTCGCGTTGCCCCAGTCGATCGCCTACGCCCTGATCGCCGGTCTTCCGCCCGAGTACGGTCTTTATGCGGCGATCGTCCCGGTGCTGATCGCCTGCCTGTGGGGCTCGTCCTGGCACCTGATCTGCGGGCCGACGGCGGCGATCTCGATCGTCCTGTACGCCAGCGTCAGCCCGTTGGCCGTCCCCGCCTCGCAGGACTACATCACCCTGATCCTGCTGCTGACGTTCCTGGCCGGGATCTTCCAGTGGCTGCTCGGCCTGCTGCGTTTCGGCGCCCTGGTGAACTTCGTGTCGCACTCGGTGGTGCTCGGCTTCACCCTCGGCGCGGCGGTGGTGATCGCCGTCGGCCAGTTGCCGAATCTGCTGGGCCTGGACCTGCCGGCCAAGGCCACGGCACTGGCGAGCCTGACGGACCTGCTGGGCCACCTGGGGGCTGTGGATAAGCCGTCGCTGGCCCTGGGCCTGGCCACGGTGGGGGTGGGCGCCGCGCTCAAGCGCCTGCTGCCGCGCTGGCCGACCCTGTTGATCACCCTGGCGCTGGGCAGCCTGCTGGTGTGGCTGTGGCCGGCGATGTTCGGCCATGTGCGACTGGTCAGCGCGTTCACCGGCAGCCTGCCGCCGTTCAGCGCGTTGCCGCTGGATCTGGACCTGATCCTGCGCCTGCTGCCCAGCGCGGTGGCGGTGGGCATGCTCGGGCTGGTCACCAGCCTGTCGATCGCCCGGTCCATCGCCGCCCGTTCGCAGCAGTTGCTCGACGCCAACCAGGAAGTCCGCGCCCAGGGGCTGTCGAACATCGTCGGTGCGTTCTTTTCCGGTTCGCTGTCCGCCGGGTCGTTCACCCGCTCGGGGCTGAGCTACGAGGCCGGCGCCTGCTCGCCGCTGGCCGGGGTGTTTTCGGCGGTGTGGGTGGCGCTGTTCGCGCTGTTCGGCGCCGGGCTGATCGCGCACATCCCGATTCCGGCCATGGCCGGCAGCATCCTGCTGATCGCCTGGGGGCTGGTGGACCATCGCGGCCTGCGCGCCTTGCTGCGGGTCAGCCGCGCCGAGTTCGCGGTGATGGCCCTGACCTGCGCCGCCACGCTGCTGCTGGAGCTACAGACGGCGATCTACGCCGGGGTGCTGGCGTCGCTGTTCTTCTACCTCAAGCGCACCTCGCAGCCGCGGGTGCAGCATTGGCGCGACGGCGAGGACGATGTGCTGCGGGTCGGCGGTTCGATCTTCTTCGGCGCCAGCCACTACCTGCAGGTGCGCCTGCAACGCCTGCACGGCGCGCGGGTGGTGATCGAGGCGCAGCAGATCAACTTCATCGATTACTCAGGGGTGGAGATGCTGCACCAGGAAGCGCGGCGCCTGCTGAGCCAGGACCGTTGCCTGACGTTGCGCCGGGCCCGGCCGCAGGTGGTGGAGGAGCTGCTCAAGCTGGAAGGGCCGCAGAAGTGCCCGATCCGCTTCGAGGACTGACCCGCCCCTGTGGCGAGGGAGCTTGCTCCCGCCGGGCTGTGCAGCAGCCCCATGCCTGTTGGCGGGCGCTTCGCACCCGAGCGGGAGCAAGCTCCCTCGCCACAGGCAGTGGGGTCACTGCGCCAATTGGCGGCGCAGTTCGGCCAGCACCGGTGCGGTATCCGGGCGCACCCCGCGCCACAGGAAAAACGCTTCCGCCGCCTGCTCGGCGAGCATCCCCAGCCCGTCCATCACCACCCCGGCGCCGTGTTCGCTGGCCCAGCGGCAGAACGCGGTGGGTTCCTTGCCGTACATCATGTCGTAGCACAGGGTCTTGCCCGGCTCGATCAGGCTCGGGGCGATCGGCGGCACGTCGCCGGTGAGGCTGGCCGAGGTGGCGTTGATGATCACGTCCACCGGCTCCTGCAGCCAGTCGAAACCGCTGGCCGACACCGGCCCCAGGTCGCAGAACAGCTCGGCCAGCAGCTCGGCCTTGTCCACCGTGCGGTTGGCGATGATCACCGACGCCGGCCGCTCGGCCAGCAACGGCTCCAGCGCGCCGCGCACCGCACCGCCGGCCCCCAGCAGCAAGATGCGTTTGCCGGTCAGGCTGAAACCGGCGTTGACCGTCAGGTCGCGCACCAGTCCGGCGCCGTCGGTGTTATCGCCCAGCAGGCTGCCGTCGGCCTGCCGGCTCAGGGTGTTCACCGCGCCGGCCCGTTGCGCGCGGGCGGTCAGGCTGTCGGCCAGGCGGTAGGCCTCTTCCTTGAACGGCACAGTCACGTTGGCGCCGCGACCCTCCCGGAAAAACGCCTTGGCGCAGTCGCTGAAGCCGTCCAGCGGCGCCAGCAGGGTGCTGTAGTCGAGCTGCTGGCCGGTCTGCCCGGCGAACAGGCTGTGGATCATCGGCGACTTGCTGTGGCCGATCGGGTTGCCGAAAACGACGTAACGGTCCATCGACACTCCTCAGGCCTGGGCCAGCCAGTCGCGGTCTTGCAGGAAGTAGTCGGTCAGGCGCGCCTCTTCGCTGCCGGGCTCGGCTTTCCAGTCGTAGGCCCAGCGCACCTGCGGCGGCAGCGACATCAGGATCGACTCGGTGCGCCCGCCCGATTGCAGGCCGAACAGGGTGCCGCGGTCGTAGACCAGGTTGAACTCGACGTAGCGCCCGCGGCGGAACTCCTGGAACTCGCGCTGCTTGGCGGTGAACGCCTCGTGCTTGCGGCGCTGGACGATCGGCAGGTAGGCGTCGATGTAGGCATCGCCGATGGCGCGCATGAAGGCGAAGCTGGTGTCGAAGTCCCACTCGTTCAGGTCATCGAAGAACAGGCCGCCGATGCCGCGCGGCTCGTGGCGGTGCTTGATGTGGAAGTAGGTGTCGCACCAGGCCTTGTAGCGCGGGTAGACGTCCGGGCCGAACGGCGCGCAGGCCTGCGCGGCGATGCGGTGCCAGTGCACGCAGTCTTCTTCGTTGCCGTAGTACGGGGTCAGGTCGAAGCCGCCGCCGAACCACCAGACCGGCTCCTCGCCTTCCTTTTCGGCGATGAAGAAGCGCACGTTGGCGTGGGACGTCGGCACGTGCGGGTTGTGCGGATGGATCACCAGCGACACGCCCAGGGCCTCGAAGCCGCGTCCGGCCAGCTCCGGCCGGTGGGCGCTGGCCGACGGCGGCAGGCCGCTGCCGAAGACGTGGGAAAAGTTGACGCCGCCCTTTTCGATCACCGCGCCGTTCTCGATCACCCGGGTACGACCGCCGCCGCCGGCCGGGCGGGACCAGGCGTCTTCGACGAAGCGCGTGCCGCCGTCTTCGGTCTCCAGCGCGGCGCAGATGCGGTCTTGCAGGTCGAGCAGATACGCCTTTACGGCGTCGGTGCGGGTCGTCATGGCATCACCTTGGATCGGGCAAAACAGCGCGCGGCCCCCGCAAACAGGGGACGCCGCGCAAATGGGCGCACAGCATACCATCGCAGGCGAACCTGCCGCAGTTGACGAAGATCAAGCTTGGGGGTTCGATAGCAGGCTTCCCGAATGTCTCAAGGAGCAGGCAGATGGCCAAGCGTATCCAGTTCCGCGCCCACGGCGGCCCCGACGTGCTCGAGTACGTCGACTACTCGCCCGCCGAGCCCGGCCCGCAGCAGGTCCGCGTGAGCAACAAGGCCATCGGCCTGAACTTCATCGACACCTACTACCGCAGCGGCCTCTATTCGCCGCCGGCCCTGCCGTCGGGGCTCGGCGCCGAGGGCGCCGGCATCGTCGAGGCGGTGGGCAGCGCCGTGACCCGGTTCAAGGTCGGCGACCGCGTGGCCTACGGCAGCGGCCCTTTGGGGGCCTACAGCGACGTGCATGTCCTGCCCGAAGCCAACCTGGTGCACCTGCCGGACGCCATCGGTTTCGAGACCGCCGCCGGCGTGATGCTCAAGGGCCTGACCGTGCAGTACCTGCTGCGCCAGACCTACGAGCTCAAGGGCGGCGAAACCATTCTGTTCCACGCGGCGGCCGGCGGCGTCGGCCTGCTCGCCTGCCAGTGGGCCAAGGCCCTGGGCGTGAAGCTGATCGGCACCGTCAGCTCGAAGGAAAAGGCTGAACTGGCCAAGGCCAACGGCGCCTGGGCGACCATCGACTACAGCCACGAAAACGTCGCGCAACGGGTGCTGGAGCTGACCGACGGCAAGAAAGTCCCGGTGGTGTACGACGGCGTCGGCAAGGACACCTGGCCGGCCTCGCTGGACAGCGTGGCCCCGCGCGGGCTGGTGGTGAGCTTCGGCAATGCGTCCGGCGCGGTGGAGGGCGTGAACCTGGGGATCCTGGCGGCCAAGGGTTCGCTGTACGTGACCCGGCCGACCTTGGCGACCTACGCCAACAATGCCGAGAACCTGCAGCGCATGGCCGACGAACTGTTCGGGATGATCGCCGCCGGCAAGCTCAAGGTGGAGATCGGCCAGCGCTATCCGTTGGCGGACGCCGCCAAGGCGCAGACCGAGCTGTCGGCGCGGCGCACCACCGGCTCGACCATTCTGTTGCCTTGAGCCACCGCAGGGTGGCGCGGAAGCGGCGGGCCGGCTGCCCTTGATGTCGGATGGGGCGGCCGGCTCCTGCGGATGCCGGTCGTTACAGCGACTCCAGGCAGCCCGCCAGGTCATTGCCCAGCTTTTCAAGCACCTGCTCATAACCCTGGGCGGTCGCCGGGGTGTACCCGCCGAGCGCATCCAGTTCCGCCAGTTTCACCGGCAGGCCGGCCACCAGGGTTTCCGCCAGGCGCGGGCGCAGCGGCGGTTCGCTGAACACGCAGGTCTTGCCGACTTCCTGCAGCCGCGCCCGCATCGCGGCGACATGCTGCGCGCCCGGCTGCACTTCCGCCGCGACGCTGAACACGCCGGCGTGCTTGAGGCCGTAGGCGTCCTCGAAGTAGTCGAAGGCTTCGTGGAACACGAAGTAGGGTTTGCCTTCGATGCCGGCCAGGCGTTTCTTCAGGCGTGCGTCCAGCGCATCGAGGCGCCCGTCGAACGCCTTGGCATTGCTTTGGTAGCGCTGGGCGTTGGCCGGGTCGGCGGCGCTCAGGTCGGCGGCCATTTTGTCGGCGATCACCCGCGCGTTCACCGGAGACAGCCACAAATGCGCGTCCAGGGTGCCCGGACGGTGATCGTGGTCATGCTCGTCCGCCTCTTCGGCGTGGGAGTGGCTGTCCTCGGCGAAGCGGCGCAGCTTCAGGCCGGGCAGATCCTGCACCGCGACGCTCGGCAGCGTGCGGCCCTTCAGCACGCGGGGCAGGAAACCTTCCATGTCCGGACCGATCCAGTACAGCAGATCCACCGACTGCACCTTGCGCACGTCTGACGGGCGCAGGGCATAGTTGTGCGGCGAGGCGCCGGGCGGCAGCAGCACTTCGGGAATCGCCGTGCCGTCCTGCACGGCGGCGGCGATCAGTTGCAGCGGCTTGATGCTGGTGAGCACCTTGACCTCGGCCTGGGCCGGGCCGCTCAGCAGGAAACCGGTGACGAATGCGACAAAAACAGAAAAAAGTCGGGACACGATGACCACTCAGGGAGGCGAGAACGGGTAACATAATAACGTCTCTAGCCAAACTCGTCGCCGCTCATGCCCATTACACCGATTGCCAGCCGCCCCCACGACCACTCTCATTGCGTGCACAGCGCTCTGTCCGAGGCCGACGCCCTGTGCGCACGCAAGGGCCTGCGCCTGACCGCGCTGCGCCGGCGGGTGCTGGAGCTGGTCTGGCAGAGCCACAAGCCGCTGGGCGCCTACGACATCCTGGCGGTGCTGAGCGAGCAGGACGGCCGCCGCGCCGCGCCGCCGACCGTGTACCGGGCGCTGGATTTCCTGCTGGAGAACGGCCTGGTGCACCGCATCTCCTCGCTCAACGCCTTCATCGGCTGCGTCCACCCGGAACACGCGCATCAGGGCCAGTTCCTGATCTGCCGCCAATGTCACGCCGCCATCGAGCTTGAACAGAAGGCCATCAGCGACGCGATCATCCACGGCGCCAAGGATGTCGGCTTCGTCGTCGAGGCCCAGACCGTCGAAGTGGTCGGCCTCTGCTCCGGCTGCCGGGGGGCTTGATGAGCGACACGCTGATCCGTCTCGAGCAGGTGGCGGTCCGGTTCGCCGGGCAGAACGTGCTGGACAACATTCACCTGAGCGTCGAGCCGGGCCAGATCGTCACCCTGATCGGCCCCAACGGCGCGGGCAAGACCACCCTGGTGCGCGCCGTGCTCGGGCTGCTCAAGCCGGACAGCGGCCGCGTCTGGCGCAAGCCGAAGCTGCGGGTCGGCTACATGCCGCAGAAGCTCCACGTCGATCCGACCTTGCCGCTGTCGGTGCTGCGTTTCCTGCGCCTGGTGCCGGGCGTCGACCGCACGCGGGCCCTGGCGGCGCTCAAGGAAGTCGGCGCCGAACACGTCATCGACAGCCCGGTGCAAAGCGTTTCCGGCGGCGAGATGCAGCGCGTGCTGCTGGCCCGGGCGCTGCTGCGCGAGCCCGAGCTGCTGGTGCTGGACGAACCGGTGCAGGGCGTCGACGTGGCCGGCCAGGCCGAGCTGTACAGCCTGATCACGCGCCTGCGCGACCGCCACGGCTGCGGCGTGCTGATGGTCTCCCATGACCTGCACCTGGTGATGAGCACCACCGACCAGGTGGTCTGCCTCAACCGCCACGTCTGCTGCTCCGGGCATCCCGAGCAGGTCAGCGGCGACCCGGCCTTCGTCGAGCTGTTCGGCAACAACGCGCCGAGCCTGGCGATCTATCACCACCATCACGACCACGCCCACGACCTGCACGGCTCGGTGGTCAAGGCGGCCCCGGCGGGCCAACCCCATGTTCACGGAGATGGCTGCAAGCATGGCTGATTTTCTGTTCTACGCCCTGCTTGCAGGTCTGGCGCTGGCGGTGGTCGCGGGGCCGCTCGGCTCGTTCGTGGTCTGGCGGCGCATGGCCTACTTCGGCGACACCCTGTCCCATGCCGCCCTGCTGGGCGTGGCGCTGGGCTTTTTGCTGGATGTCAGCCCGACCGTGGCGGTCACCGTCGGCTGCCTGCTGCTGGCGGTGGTGCTGGTGACGCTGCAGCAGCGTCAGCCGCTGGCCTCCGACACGCTGCTGGGAATTCTCGCGCCGAGCACGCTCTCCCTCGGCCTGGTGGTACTAAGCTTCATGCATGAAGTGCGGATCGACCTGATGGCCTATCTGTTCGGCGACCTGCTGGCGATCAGCCCCACCGACCTGGCCTGGATCCTCGGCGGCAGCGCGGCGGTGCTGGCGTTGCTGGTGACGCTGTGGCGGCCGCTGCTGGCGATCACCGTGCATGAAGAGCTGGCCAAGGTCGAAGGCTTGCCGGTGGCCGGGCTGCGCATGGCGCTGATGCTGCTGATCGCGGTGGTGATCGCGGTGGCGATGAAGATCGTCGGCGTGCTGCTGATCACCTCCTTGCTGATCATCCCGGCGGCTGCGGCACAGCGTCACGCCCGCTCCCCGGAGCAGATGGCGCTGGGCGCCAGCCTGTTGGGCATGCTGGCCGTGTGCGGCGGGCTGGCGCTGTCCTGGTTCAAGGACACGCCGGCCGGCCCTTCGATCGTTGTGACGGCGGCCGCACTGTTTCTGCTCAGTTTTGTCCTGCCCCGTCGAGGGGTGTAGACTTGCTCGCTTTTTGCGCAATTAGAGAGTCGCAGGAATGAAGCCGTTCGCCTCCCGTTATCTGCTCCTTGTCGCATTTTCCGTGCTGCTGGGCGCTTGCCAAAGCACGCCGCCGGTGGCCGAAGCCCCCGACGCGCGGGCCACGGCCATCGCACAACTGGAGCAAAGCCTGGCCAGCAGCGAACTGGCCACCGCCGAAGACCAATTGGCGGCCTTGCAGGCTGAAACCCCCAACGACCAGTCCCTCGAGCAGTACCAGCGGCAACTGGCCGAAGCCTATCTGCGCCGCAGCCAGATCGTGCTGCAGAAGGGCGACGTGAACGCTGCCGCCATGGCCCTGAGCCGTGCCCGCGCCCTCATGCCCAAGGCCCCGGCCCTGACCGGCGGCGTCAACGGCGCCATCACCGAGGCCCGCAAGGCCGAGCTGGAAAAGGCTGAAGCGGCGTTGCAGGCCGCAGAATCCAAACCCAAGGCCCGAGTGATCGACCCGGCCGCCGAGAGCACCACCGTCGCGCTGAACATCACCGATAGCCGCAAACTGCGTCGGCAACTGGATGCGATCGCCGCCGATGTGGTGAATTACGACTGCGCGGTGACCCTCCAGGCGCCGCGCACCGACGACTATCCGTGGCTGGCGACCCTGCTGACCAAGCGGGTGAAGAAGCTCGATCCGGACTTCGACCTGCAGATCCGCAAGCAGACCGTGCGCACCGTGCCCGCGCAGATGGTGCTGAGCCCGCGCAAACCGTAAGGCGACGCGGGCAAGGCGCGAGTCCTGCGGGAGCGGCGGCCTTCAGCCTGGCGCTCCCCCCGTTCTTCGATGACCTTTGATCGCGTTATTGCCAAAAGAAAGGTTGTTTGCGAAATAAATGCTAAGAACCTCTATACGGACAGGCTAAAATGCGCGCCCGGCTAACCGCTGACCCTTTTCAACGCGCCCCACAAGGTTCGCTACGTGATCGAGTTTCAAAACGTCCATAAGACTTACCGCGTCGCCGGTAAGGACATCACTGCGCTGCACCCGACCAGTCTGTCGATTGAGAACGGTCAGGTGTTCGGCCTGATTGGCCATTCCGGCGCGGGGAAAAGCACCCTGCTGCGTCTGATCAATCGCCTGGAGGATTCCAGCGGCGGCAAGATCACCGTCGACGGCGAAGAGATCACCGCGCTGGACGCCAACGGCCTGCGCCGTTTCCGTCAGCAGGTCGGGATGATCTTCCAGCACTTCAACCTGCTGGCGTCCAAGACCGTGGCCGACAACGTCGCGCTGCCGCTGACCCTGGCCGGCGAACTGTCGCGCAGCGAGATCGACCGCCGTGTGGACGAGCTGCTGGCGCGGGTCGGGCTGTCCGACCACGCGAAAAAGTACCCGGCGCAACTGTCCGGCGGCCAGAAGCAGCGCGTCGGCATCGCCCGCGCCCTGGCGACCAAGCCGAAGATCCTGCTGTGCGACGAGGCCACCAGCGCCCTCGATCCGCAGACCACCGCCTCGGTGCTGCAACTGCTGGCCGAGATCAACCGCGAGCTGAAACTGACCATCGTACTGATCACCCACGAGATGGACGTGATCCGCCGCGTCTGCGACCAGGTGGCGGTGATGGACGCCGGCACGATCGTCGAGCAGGGCCCGGTGGCCGACGTGTTCCTGCATCCGAAGCACCCGACCACCAAGCGTTTCGTCCAGGAAGACGAGCAGATCGACGAAAACGAGCAGCGCGACGACTTCGCCCACGTGCCGGGCCGCATCGTGCGCCTGACCTTCCAGGGCGATGCGACCTACGCGCCGCTGCTGGGCACCGTCGCCCGGGAGACCGGCGTGGACTACAGCATCCTGGCCGGCCGCATCGACCGCATCAAAGA
This sequence comes from Pseudomonas sp. NPDC089534, assembly GCF_044749305.1. NCBI lineage: Bacteria > Pseudomonadati > Pseudomonadota > Gammaproteobacteria > Pseudomonadales > Pseudomonadaceae > Pseudomonas > Pseudomonas sp. NPDC089534. The sequence goes on from NZ_JBIVHR010000048.1 coordinate 37,449, forward strand.
CGTTCCCTACGGGCAATTGACCCTCGCCGTCACCGGCGGCGACATGGACGCGGCGTTCGCCCGCTTCACCGCCGCCGACGTTCACATGGAGGTGCTCCGCTGATGGAACTGCTCAAGACCCTGTTCGAAAACATCGACTGGCTGGAAATCTGGCTGGCCACCGGCGACACCCTGATGATGCTCGGCGGCTCGCTGCTGTTCACCGTCCTGCTGGGCCTGCCGCTGGGCGTGCTGCTGTTCCTGTGCAGCCCGCGCCAGTTGCTGGAGAACCGCGGCGTCTACGCGATCATGTCGCTGGTGGTGAACATCCTGCGTTCGCTGCCGTTCATCATCCTGCTGATCGTGATGATCCCGTTCACCGTGCTGATCACCGGCACCTCGCTGGGCGTGGCCGGTGCGATTCCGCCGCTGGTGGTGGGCGCGACGCCGTTCTTCGCGCGGCTGGTGGAAACCGCCCTGCGCGAGGTGGACCGCGGCATCATCGAAGCGACCCAGTCGATGGGCGCGACCACCCGGCAGATCATCGTCAACGCCCTGCTGCCGGAGGCCCGTCCGGGCATCTTCGCGGCGATTACGGTGACAGCGATTACACTGGTGTCCTACACGGCGATGGCCGGTGTGGTCGGCGCCGGCGGTCTGGGCGACCTGGCGATCCGCTTCGGCTACCAGCGTTTCCAGACCGACGTGATGGTCGTGACCGTCGTACTGCTGCTGATTCTGGTGCAAGTGCTGCAAATGGCGGGCGACCGGCTGGTCGTCCACTTCTCGCGCAAATAATCGATCCTGTCACAGAAAAACATGAGCCGGCCTTCCCCGGCAGGCGCTAAGGCGCCGCCGGCGGATACCCACAAGGAGTTAGCTGAATGAAAAGACTGTTCGTTGCCCTCGCTGCCGCCGCCGCTTTCTCGGCCCACGCCGCCGAAACCCTGACCGTGGCTGCGACCCCGGTGCCGCATGCCGAGATCCTCGAGTTCGTGAAGCCGGCGCTGGCCAAGGAAGGCGTGGACCTGAAGGTGAAGGTGTTCACCGACTACATTCAGCCGAACGTGCAGGTGGCCGAGAAGCGCCTGGACGCCAACTTCTTCCAGCACCAGCCGTACCTCGATGAGTTCAACAAGGCCAAGGGCACCAGCCTGGTGTCCGTGGCCGGCGTGCACCTGGAGCCGCTGGGCGCCTACTCCAGCAAGTACAAGAAGCTCGACGAGCTGCCGAGCGGCGCCAACGTGGTGATCCCGAACGACGCCACCAACGGCGGCCGTGCGCTGCTGCTGCTGGACAAGGCCGGCGTGATCAAGCTCAAGGACTCGAAGAACATCCTGTCCACCGTCAAGGACATCGCCGAGAACCCGAAAGGCCTGAAGATCCGTGAACTGGAAGCCGCGACCATCCCGCGCGTGCTGACCCAGGTCGACCTGGCGCTGATCAACACCAACTACGCGCTGGAAGCCAAGCTCGATCCGTCCAAGGACGCGCTGGTGATCGAAGGCAACGACTCGCCGTACGTGAACATCCTGGTGTCCCGCGGGGACAACAAGGACAGCGACGCGATGAAGAAACTGGCGGCCGCCCTGCACAGCCCGGAGGTGAAGCAATTCATCACCGAGAAGTACAAGGGCGCGGTGCTGCCGGCGTTCTGAACGCTGCGGCAATGAAAAAAGGGACGCCTCGGGCGTCCCTTTTTTTGTGCCTGCTTCTGTGGCGAGGGAGCTTGCTCCCGCTGGCCTGCGCAGCAGGCCTTGCCCTTCAGGAACGGGCGCCGCTACGCGCCCCGGCGGGACGGTGCGACGATTCGACAAGCTCCCTGACCGCAATGCCTTGCATCACTGCCGGTTGAGCATCACCGGCAACTGCGCCACCAGCTTGGCGTTGTTCAGCGGTGCGCGGATGAAGCCGCGCTGGGTGCCGTCCGGGCCGATCACCGCGAGGTTGCCGCTGTGGTCGACGGTGTAGTTCGGTTTGCTGGTGTCGGCCGGGATGAACGGGATGCTCACCGCGTTGGCGACCTTCTGCAGTTCCTCCACCGACTTGGGCGTCAGGCCGATGAACTGCGGATCGAAATAGCCCAGGTACTGCTTGAGCTGTTTCGGGTTGTCGCGGTTGGGGTCGACGCTGACCAGGACGATCTGCAGCTTGTCGACCGCGTCCTTGGGCAGCTCGCTCTTGATCTGGCGCAGCTGGGCGAGGGTGGTCGGGCAGATGTCCGGGCAGAACGTGTAGCCGAAGAACAGCAGGCTCCATTTGCCCTTGAGCTCGTTGACCGTGACGGCCTTGCCGTCCTGGTCGGTCATGGTCACGTCCGGCAGGCTGCGGCTCTGCGGCAGCAGGATGATGCCGGCGTCGATCAGCGCGGTGGGGTCGCCCTGGCCCTTGCCGCTCAGCACCTTGTTGACGGTCAGGCCGAGGATCAGCGCGATCACGGCGACGAGGATGAAGACGGTTTTCTGGGTTCGAGTCATAGGTTCAACAATAGGTAGTGGTCTACGAGCAGGGCGATGAACAGCAGGAACAAGTAATAAATAGAGTACTTGAAGGTGTTGATCGCCGCGTGCGGCCGAGTGCCACGGTACAGCACAACGGCCCATTGCAGAAACCGGGCGCCGAGCCCGAGCGCGCAGATCAGGTACAGCAGTCCGCTCATGTGGATCACGTAAGGCAGCAGGCTGACCGCCAGCAGGGCGAAGGTGTACAGCAGGATGTGCACCTTGGTGTAGTGCTCGCCGTGGGTGACCGGCAGCATCGGGATGTCGGCCTTGGCGTATTCCTCCTTGCGGTGGATGGCCAGGGCCCAGAAGTGCGGCGGCGTCCAGGCGAAGATGATCAGCACCAGCAGCAGGGGTTCGGCGCTGACGTGGCCGGTGGCGGCGGTCCAGCCCAGCAGCGGCGGGGCGGCGCCGGCGAGGCCGCCGATGACGATGTTCTGCGGGGTCGCCCGCTTCAGGAAACCGGTGTAGACCACCGCGTAGCCGAGCAGCGAAGCCAGGGTCAGCCACGCGGTCAGCGCATTGGTGAAGGCCAGCAGCAGGGCCTGGCCGGCCAGCGCCAGCGCCAACGCGAACGTCAGCGCCGCCGCCGGCGCCACCCGCCCCACGGCCAGCGGCCGTTTGTGGGTGCGGGCCATCACCGCGTCGATGCGCCGGTCCACCACATGGTTCACCGCCGCCGCGCCGCCGGCGCACAGCGCGATGCCCAGGTTGCCGAACACCAGCACCGTCCACGGCACGCCGGCCCGGGTCGCCAAAAACATGCCCACCAGCGAGGTGATGAGCATCAGCACCACCACCTTCGGTTTGGTCAGCTCCAGGTAGTCGCGCCACAGCGCTTGGGCAGGGCGTTCGCCGATCAGAATCGCCATGGCGTCTCTCCTTTGAGGGTGGCCGGCGCGGCCGGGTGCCTACGCGGGCTCAGGCGCCAGCCCACCGGCATCGGCCGCTTGACCCGCACCAGGCCGGTGCGCGCGTGATAGTTGACCAGCACCATCGTCAGCAGCAGCGCGGCGCCGCCGGCGTTGTGCGCCACGGCCACCGGCAGCGGCAGATGGAACAGCACGTTGCTGACGCCCAGGGTGATCTGCGCGGCGAGGGCGGTCAGCACCAGACCGGCGAGGCGGGTCATGCCCACCGTCTTCAGTTGCCAGGCCAGCCCCAGCAGCACCAGGGTCACCAGCAGGGCGCCGATGCGGTGGGTCAGGTGAATGGCGGTGCGGGCGTCGCTGTCGAGTTGGCCGCCCAGGTAATTGGGGCCGATGTGCTGGGTCAGGTGGAAGCCGTTGGCGAAGTCCGCCGGCGGCAGCCATTGGCCGTGGCAAGTGGGGAAGTCGATGCAGGCCACCGCCGCGTAGTTGGAGCTGACCCAGCCGCCGAGGGCGATCTGGCCGATCACCAGCACCAGCCCGGCGGTCGCCCAATATTGCAGGCGACGCGGTACGCTCAGGGCCGGTAGCACGCCGGACAGTCGCAACGTCAGCAGGAACAACAGGCTCAAGGTCGCGAACCCGCCCAGCAGGTGCCCGGTGACCACCTGCGGCCATAGCTTGAGCGTCACCGTCCACATGCCGAACGCGGCCTGGGCGAACACCACCGCCAGCAGGAACAGCGGCAGTTTCAGCGGCTGCCCAGGATGCTTGCGGTCGACCCACGCCCGCCCGGCCAATACGGCGATGAGCATGCCCAGGGTGCCGGCGAAGTAGCGGTGGATCATCTCGTTCCAGCCCTTGTGCGCCTCCACCGGCGAGTCCGGGAAGTGCAGCTCGGCATGGGCCAGCTGGGCTTCGCTCTTGGGCACGCTGATGAAGCCGTAGCAGCCCGGCCAGTCGGGACAGCCGAGGCCGGCGTGGGTCAGGCGGGTGTAGGCGCCGAGCAGCACCACGATCAGCGCCAGCAGGGTGGCGAACAGCGCAAGGCGAAATCCGGGTTTGGCCATGACGATGTCCCTATCCGATGTTCGACAGTTTCAGCAGGTGGCGCAGATCGTTGAGCAGATCCTTGCCGTTGACGTCCGGGCCGTAGCGCAGCACCAGGTTGCCGTGGGGGTCGATGATCCACAGCTGCGGTGCGGACGTGTCCCCGGCGGTCTTGCGCAGGCCGGCGGTGTCCAGCGGGTAGCGCTTGAGTTGCGGGTAGTCGCGGGTCAGCCGGGCTTCGTAGTCGGCGCCGAGCGGCTGCGCGGCGGCGAGGGCGTGGCTGGCGCGTCCGGCGTCGCGGCCCAGGCCGATCTGGATCTGCCGCGCCAGGTACACCAGTTGCTGGCAGTCCGCCGCGCAGTCGCCGGGGGCGGTCACCAGCATCTGCCAGCGCTCCTCGTCGGCCGCCACGCCGAGGTCGGCGCGGGTCTGGCCGTTGCCGATCAGCTCGCCGTGGTAGCTGCGGCCTTCCGGCACCCAGAACTGCAGTTTGTACATGCCGGTGGCGAGGATCATCGGGCCGACCACCCCGAGCACGATCAGCAGCAGTTGGATGCGCCCGCGGCGGCGACCGGCCGCCGGCTTGGCTTCAGACATGCTGGGTGGATTCATGGCCGCTCCCATGGTGTTTCTCCTTTGCGTTGTGCCAGCCGAGATACAGATAGAGACCGAGCAGGGCGGTGGCCATGGCGAACCACTGCACGGCGTAGCCGAGGTGTTTTTCCGGGCCCATCGCCACCACCGGCCAGTCGCTCCGGTAGCTGGCGGGGCCGGGTTCTGCGCGCAATTCGTAGGCGAAGCCGTCGCGCTCGAGGGTTTTCCACAGCCGGGCGGGTTCGACGGCGGTGACGGTCTGCGGCCAGGCGTCGCTGACCGGATCGGCATGCAGCTGGAAGGCCGCGCCGGGGGCGACGTAGACCCAGGCATCCAGATCCACCGCATCGGCCGGGGTGGCGAACTGCGGGGCAACGCGCCGGTCCGGCCACGGCAGCCAGCCGCGGTTGACCAGCAGCCACTGGCCGGTGCGCCGGTCCTGGAACGGTTGCAGCAGCTCGACGCCGACGCGGCCGTCGCGCTGGCGGTTGTCGAGCAGCAGGCTGTGGGCGGCATCGAAGCGGCCGTGCAGGTGCACCCGTCGGAAGGCCGGGTCGGCGCTGTGCAGCAGTTCGGCGGCGGCCATCGGTTCGGCGGCGCGGCGTTCGGCGTAGCTGGCGAGCAAGGCCGTCTTCTCCGCGCCGCGACCCAGCTGCCAGAAACCCAGCGACACCATCAGCGGCAGCAGCAGGACCACCGCCACCGTCGGCACGACGCCGGGCCGGAAGCGCTTCATGACCGTGCCCCGGAGCCGGTGCGCGCGACCGCTATACTCAATTGCATCGCCTGTCCCCCCGGAGTCTTGCCATGATGCTCAAGGCAGCCATCGTCCTGATGCTGATCGCCACGGTCATCAGCCTGTTCAGCGGCCTGTTCTTTCTGGTCAAGGACGACAGCGGCTCGAACCGTCTGGTGATCGCCTTGAGCATTCGGGTCACCCTGGCCGCCGCCACCGTCGGCCTGATCGCCTGGGGCTTCTGGAGCGGCCAGCTCGTTTCACATGCGCCCTGGTGAATGCGCCGGGCGCCCTCTTGCGGCCTGATGCTGTGCGCCTGCGGCTTCAGAGCACGTAGACGAACACGAACAGGCCGATCCACACCACGTCCACGAAGTGCCAGTACCAGCTCGCCGCCTCGAAGCCGAACTGGTGCTCGGCGTCGAAATGCCCGCGCATGATGCGCACCAGCATCACGAACAGGATGATCGTGCCGATGGTCACGTGGGCGCCGTGGAAACCGGTGAGCATGAAGAACGTCGCGCCGTAGATGCCCGAGCCCAGGGTCAGGCCGAGTTCGTGGTAGGCGTGCATGTACTCTTCGGCCTGCAGCGCGAGGAACCCGCAGCCCAGCAGCACGGTGACCGCCAGCCACAGTTTCAGTGCGCCGCGGTGGCCTTTCTTCAGGGCATGGTGGGCGATGGTCACGGTGACGCTGGAGCTCACCAGCAGGATGGTGTTGATCAGCGGCAGGCCCCAGGGGCTGATGACTTCCTTGGGCGGCGGGAACAGCTTGGAGTCCGGGTTGTTCAGCAGCGGCCAGACGAACTCGAAGTTCGGCCACAGCATGTGGGCGATGCCCTTGGTGCCCTCGCCGCCCAGCGCCGGCCCGGAGATGTGCCGCACGTAGAACAGCGCGCCGAAGAAGGCGATGAAGAACATCACCTCGGAAAAGATGAACCAGCTCATGCCCCAGCGGAACGAGCGGTCCAGCTGCGGGCTGTAGAGCCCCGCACGGCTTTCCTTGATCACCGCGCCGAACCAGCCGAACAGCATGTACGCCAGCAGCAGGCCGCCGATGAAGAAGATCAGCGGGCCGTGGGATTCCGGGCGTGCGGCCTTCAGGTCGTTGAACCAGGTGGCCAGGCCATACACCGTGGTGACCATGCCGACGGTCGCCACGATCGGCCACTTGCTCTGGGCCGGAACGTAATAGTGCTCATGAGTCGCCATTTATTGTTCTCCTTATCGGGCACGCTTAACCGCCAGTGCTTGCGGCCACCGGTGGATGACGGGCGGTGATGTCGAACAGCGTGTAGGACAGCGTCAGGTGCTTCACATCCTTGGGCATGTCGCGGTCAACGATGAAGCGCACCGGCATCTCGATCTGCTGACCGGGCTGCAGCACCTGCTGGGTGAAACAGAAGCATTCGGTCTTGTGGAAATACGCCGCCGCGTTGCTCGGCGCGATGCTCGGCACGGCCTGGGCGCTCATCGGCTTGTCGGTGGGGTTGCGGGCGATGAAGATCATCTCGTTGACCGCACCGGGGTTGGCCGTCAGCTCGTCATGCTTGGGGTAGAAGTCCCACGGCATGTCGGCGGTGTTGGTCGACAGGAACTGCACGCGCACCTGGCGCGAGGTGTCGACGGTCTGCTCGCCTTCGTATTGCCCGGCGGTCTTGCCGTTGATGCCGAAGGCCTTGCACATCACGTCGTAGAGCGGCACCAGGGCGAAGCCGAAGACAAACATCGCCACCACCACGCTCAGCAGGCGGGTGACCAGTTTTTTCATCGAGACCGAGTCAGCCATGACTGATGTCCTCCAGCCGTGCAGGCCTGAACCCCCGGGGCGAGGGCGCTTGTCGAATCGTCGCACCGTCCCGCCGGGGCGCGAAGCGTCCCTGACGGCGACGGGCCCGCCGTGCGGGCCAGCGGGAGCAAGCTCCCTCGCCACAGGGGCTCGGCCGTATGTTCATTTGATTTCCGGCGGCGTGGTGAAGGTGTGGTACGGCGCCGGCGACGGCACGCTCCACTCCAGGCCTTCCGCCCCGTCCCAAGGCTTGGCCGGCGCCGGCGCGCCGCCGCGGATGGTCTTGATCACGATGAACAGGAAGAAGATCTGCGTGGCGCCGAACATGAACGCGCCGATCGACGACACCATGTTGAAGTCGGCGAACTGCAGGTTGTAGTCCGGGATCCGCCGGGGCATGCCCGCAAGGCCGACGAAGTGCATCGGGAAGAACGTCAGGTTCATGCCGATGAAGGACAGCCAGAAATGCAGCTTGCCGAGGGTCTCGTCGTACATGTGGCCGGTCCACTTCGGCAGCCAGTAGTAGGCCGAGGCGAAGATCCCGAAGATCGCCCCCGGCACCAGCACGTAGTGGAAGTGGGCGACCACGAAGTAGGTGTCCTGGTACTGGAAGTCCGCCGGGGCGATGGCCAGCATCAGGCCGGAGAAGCCGCCGATGGAGAACAGGATCACGAACGCCACCGCGAACAGCATCGGCGTCTCGAAGGTCATCGAGCCCTGCCACATGGTGCTGGCCCAGTTGAACACCTTCACCCCGGTCGGCACCGCGATCAGCATGGTGGCGTACATGAAGAACAGCTCGCCCACCAGCGGGATGCCCACCACGAACATGTGGTGCGCCCAGACGATGAACGACAGGAACGCGAAGCTCGCCGTCGCGTAGACCATCGAGGTGTAGCCGAACAGCGGCTTGCGCGCGAAGGTCGGGATGATCGCGCTGACGGCGCCGAAGGCCGGCAGGATCATGATGTACACCTCGGGGTGGCCGAAGAACCAGAACACATGCTGGAACAGCACCGGGTCGCCGCCTCCGGCGGCGCTGAAGAAACTGGTGCCGAAGTGGATGTCCATCAGCATCATCGTCACGCAGCCGGCCAGCACCGGCATCACCGCGATCAGCAGGAACGCGGTGATCAGCCAGGTCCAGACGAACAGCGGCATCTTCATCAGGGTCATGCCGGGGGCGCGCAGGTTGAGGATGGTGGCGATCACGTTGATTGCGCCCATGATCGAGCTGATCCCCATCAGGTGGATGGCGAAGATGAAGAACGTCACGCTTTCCGGCGCGTAGGTGGTGGACAGCGGCGCGTAGAACGTCCAGCCGAAGTTCGGTCCGCCGCCGAGTGATCGCAACACGCCCCAAGAAAAAGCCCCCGCACACCTTACGGTTGCG
>NZ_JBIVHR010000049.1:0-45194 GCF_044749305.1 Pseudomonas sp. NPDC089534
GGTTGAACTTGTTACGGACTCACCCTTGAGGTCGAAATTCAATTCGACGATGCCACTTTCAAGAGCTTTAACCGTGATGGCTTTACCTTCGTAAATCATCAACTGATCTCCACGATATGGAAGCTGAACAGTACACGTCGGACGCAGGCGACCGGCTCGCAGGACGTTTTTTCGTCGATGCTGACGCCAATCCACCCGGCACACCCGCCAACGCGATAGTCGGGAATCTGTAGGAGCAGTCTGCAATACAAACGCTCAATTCATACGCCCGTTTGATTTGGGTACGCCACATTCACGGAATTTCCGACAATTGTCAATCGCCCGAAATACGGGTTCAAACGCGACCTTGCAGTCATTTCCGTAGGACACAGGCCACCGCTCACGGTTGCATGTGAGTACATTCATAAGATCAATCGTTAGAAAAGTCGCCCTAATTCACGGCGGGCGTCGCACAAAGGGCTACGCTGGACTGGACGACGCACAAAGACGCCTGCACTCAGGCAGGCGAGGCGCGTTGGACGCCGCCCCGAAAAGATTTTCCGGCCTGCCTGGCCAACCCCGCCCGATGCATCATGTCGGGCTTTTTATTGCGCGTCTGCCGGACGTTTCGCACCGTTGCGGCGCGAAACGTCCATGAATCACGCCAGCGCCTTCAGCGTGGCGTCGATGTCCTGCAAGACGCTGGCTTCGCCTTTCTCGCCCCAATACAGGGCGATCATCTGCTTGTCCGCTTCGACCTTGAAGACATTGGCGGGCAATTTCCGGAAATGATCGAGCAGCGCCGGATCCTCGCAGGCTTCCTGCCACTGATTGACCCAAACCCCTGCCGACTTCTGCCAGTAGGCCCAGCACGCCGGCTGACTGCCCCGCCTTGGCCGGTGGTACTGCGCACACGGGCTCGGAGGCTCCTGAGACAGCCAGTGCGGCCACTCCTGGGGCGCCAATTGCATGGCCAGGCCCAGGCGCCGCGCCTCCATGCGCAGGGCCATGCGGCCGCTCTGCACGCGCGAAGGGCGCAACCATGCCAGCGGACTCAACACCACCAGCAGGATTGACACCACCAGCCAGACCGTCATATCTCTACTCCCGTTTTTGGATGAGCCCATTGCGTCGATTCGGAACCAATGCGCTTGAAACCAGCCATACTTAACACTATCGAATCCTCTGGAGGTGCAACCATGCCCTACCACCACATCCTGGTCGCCGTCGACCTGACCGAAGAATGCGACCCCGTGATCCACCGCGCCCGCGAGCTGTCGGTGAGCAACGGCGCCAAGTTGTCGCTGGTGCACATCGTCGAACCGATGGCCATGGCCTTCGGCGGCGACGTGCCGATGGATCTGTCACAACTGCAACAGCAGCAGTTCGACCAGGCCAAGGAGCGCCTGGAGCGCCTCAAACACAAATACAGCGAGCTGGAAAGCGCCAACTGCCACCTGACCTACGGCCAGCCGCGCCAGGAAATCCACCATTTCGCCAAAGAGCAGGAATGCGACCTGATCGTGGTCGGCAGCCATGGCCGGCACGGCTTGGCACTGCTGCTGGGCTCGACCGCCAACGATGTGCTGCACGGCGCGCCATGCGATGTGCTCGCGGTGCACCTGATCAAGCGCTGAGCCCTGCTCCGCACCCCATACGAAAAGCCCGGCGCCCATCACTGGACGCCGGGCTTTTCCGTCTTCGGGGCGGTCAGGCCTCCAGCTCGGCCCAACGCTCCACCAGGGCGTCCAGCTCCGCCTGCAGGCGCTCCAGCGAAGCCAGCACCTCGGCCGTCTCCGCCGGCGGACGCTGGTAGAAGCCGGCTTCGGCCATTTCGGCCTCCACGGCGGCGATCTGCTGCTCCTTGGCATCGATGTCGCCCGGCAGCGCTTCCAGCTCACGCTGCAGCTTGTAGCTCAGTTTCTTCTTCGCGGCCGGCGCTTCGGCCACCGGGGCCGCCACCGGCGCAGGCTCGGCCTTGACCACCGCCGAGTTCAGGTCAGCCTTGCCGGACTTGCTCTCGGTCACGCCCAGCAGGCGCGGCGAGCCGCCCTGGCGGATCCAGTCCTGATAGCCGCCGACGTACTCGCGCACCTTACCCTCGCCCTCGAACACCAGGGTGCTGGTGACGACGTTGTCGAGGAACGCCCGGTCGTGGCTGACCATCAGCACGGTGCCGCTGAAGGTCAGCAGCACCTCTTCGAGCAGTTCCAGGGTTTCCACGTCGAGGTCGTTGGTCGGCTCGTCGAGCACCAGCAGGTTGGCCGGCTTGCTGAACAGCTTGGCCAGCAGCAGGCGTGCGCGTTCGCCGCCGGACAGTGCCTTGACCGGTGTGCGCGCACGCTGCGGGCTGAACAGGAAGTCGCCGAGGTAGCTCAGCACATGGCGGCTCTGGCCGTCGATCTCGATGAAGTCGCGACCTTCGGCGACGTTGTCGATCACGGTCTTTTCCAGATCCAACTGATGACGCAACTGGTCGAAGTAGGCCACGTCGATCTTGGTGCCTTCCTCGACCGTGCCGCTGCTCGGCTGCAGTCCGCCGAGCATCAGCTTGAGCAAGGTGGTCTTGCCGGTGCCGTTGGCGCCCAGCAGGCCGATGCGGTCGCCGCGCTGCAGCACCATCGAGAAATCGCGAACCAGGAACGGGCCGTCCGGGTGAGCGAAGCTCACGTTCTCCAGCACCATCACCTGCTTGCCGGACTTCTCGGCGGTCTCCAGCTGAATGTTGGCCTTGCCGGTGCGCTCGCGGCGTTCGCTGCGCTCCACCCGCAAGGCTTTCAAGGCTCGCACACGGCCTTCGTTGCGGGTGCGGCGGGCCTTGATGCCCTGGCGGATCCAGACTTCTTCCTGGGCCAGGCGCTTGTCGAACAAGGCGTTGGCGGTCTCTTCCGCCGCCAGCACGGCTTCCTTGTGGACAAGGAAGCTGGCGTAGTCGCCGTTCCAGTCGATCAGGCCGCCGCGGTCCAGCTCAAGGATGCGGGTGGCGAGGTTCTGCAGGAAGGAACGGTCGTGGGTGATGAACAGCACCGCGCCCTGGAAGTCTTTGAGCGCCTCTTCGAGCCAGGCGATCGCGCCGATGTCCAGGTGGTTGGTCGGTTCGTCGAGCAGCAGCAGGTCCGGCTCGGACACCAGCGCCTGCGCCAACAGCACGCGGCGACGCCAGCCGCCGGACAGTTCGGCGAGGGTCTTGTCGGCCGGCAGCTGCAGGCGGCTCAGGGTGCTGTCGACCAGGGTCTGCAGGCGCCAGCCGTCACGGGCTTCGAGGTCGTGCTGAACGTGCATCAGCTTTTCCAGATCGGCGTCGGTGACGATGTTCTGGCTCAGGTGGTGGTACTCGGCCAGCAGCGCGCCGACGCCGTCGAGGCCTTCGGCCACCACGTCGAACACTGTCCGTTCGTCGGCCACCGGCAATTCCTGCGGCAATTCACCGATCTTCAGACCGGGTGCACGCCACACCGCGCCGTCGTCGGGTTTCTGGTCGCCCTTGACCAGTTTCATCATGCTGGACTTGCCGGTGCCGTTGCGGCCGATGATGCAGACCCGCTCACCACGGGCGATCTGCCAGGACACCTTGTCCAACAACGGCATGGCGCCGAACGCAAGGGACACATCGCTGAATTTGAGCAGGGTCATGAGCTTCTCCAAAAACCGGGCGCGCATTCTACCTGAATCAGGGCTCCAGCAGGCCGGCAATTTCGCCGTGGACGCATGCTGAACAACATTTGTTGCGATCTTGCGTCACAAGGCCGGCAAAGCTTTCGCCGGCTGCTGGCAAAAGGCTAAGCTACAGACAATTCAGTGCCGGTTCCTGTCGGCGCTTGTCCTGTTTTTTCTGCCCGGATGTCTCATGCGCAGTCGCCTTTTCAGTGTCTTGTCCTGCTTGCTGCTTTCCGCCGCTGCCGCCCAGTCCGCCCAGGCGGTGGACCTGTCCACCCAACGCCAGTACTACGATGAGGCCAAGCGCGCCCTGGCCAAGGGCGATACCGGCCCGTACTTCCGCTACAGCCAGGCCCTGGCCGATTATCCGCTGGAACCTTATCTGGCCTACGACGAACTCACCGCCCGGCTGAAGACCGCGAGCAACGCCGAGATCGAGAAATTCCTCGCCGAGCACGGCGACCTGCCCCAGGCCAACTGGATGAAGCTGCGCTGGTTGCGCTGGCTGGCCGAGCGCGACGACTGGGCGACCTTCGTCAAGTACTACGACCCGAAACTCAATTTCACCGAGCTGGACTGCCTGAACGCGCAGTACCAGATCAGCCACAACAAGAAGGCGGAGGGCTACGCCAACGCCGAGAAGCTGTGGCTGACCGGCAAGTCGCAGCCCGCCGCCTGCGACGCGCTGTTCGGCATGTGGGCCGCCGAAGGCCAACTGACCGAGCAGAAGCGCTGGGAACGGGCGAAGCTCGCTGCCCAGCACCGCAACTACCCGCTGGCCAACAGCCTGGTCAACGGCCTGACCACCCTCGCCCCGCGCGGTCGCCTGCTGGTGGACGTGGCGCAGAAGCCCGAGCTGCTCAACCAGCCTTCGCGCTTCATCCCCGCCGACGAGCCGATGTCCGACGTGGTCAGCCTCGGCCTGCGCCGCCTCGCCCGCCAGGATCCGGACAAGGCCATGGCCCTGCTCGACGGCTACGCCAGCAGCATGCATTTCTCCCGCGACGAAAAGGTCGCGATCGCCCGGGAAATCGGCCTGACCCTCGCCCGCCGCTTCGACAGCCGCGCCCTGGACGTGATGACCCAATACGATCCGGAACTGCGCGACAACACCGTGTCCGAGTGGCGCCTGCGCCTGCTGCTGCGCCTGGCCCGCTGGAACGACGCCTATCAGCTGACCCGCCGCCTGCCGCAGGATCTGGCCACCACCAACCGCTGGCGCTACTGGCAGGCCCGCAGCCTGGAACTGGCGCAACCGCAGAACCCGGAAGCCCAGACCCTGTACAAGAACCTGGCCCGCGAGCGGGACTTCTACGGCTTCCTCGCCGCCGACCGCTCGCAGTCACCCTACTCGCTGGTCAACAAGCCGCTGGTGCTCAGCCAGGCGACCATCAACAAGGTGCGCAACACCCCGGGCGTGCGCCGGGCGCTGGAATTCCACGCCCGTGGGCAGATCGTCGACGGACGGCGCGAGTGGTATCACGTCAGCCGCCATTTCAGCCGCGACGAAATGGTCGCCCAGGCCAAGCTGGCCTACGACCTGAAATGGTACTTCCCGGCGATCCGCACCATCAGCCAGGCCCAATACTGGGACGACCTGGACATCCGTTTCCCGATGGCCCACCGCAATACCCTGGTGCGTGAAGCCAAGGTGCGCGGCCTGCATTCGAGCTGGGTGTTCGCCATCACCCGTCAGGAAAGCGCCTTCATGGACGACGCCCGCTCCAGCGTCGGCGCCAGCGGCCTGATGCAACTGATGCCCGGCACCGCCAAGGAAACCGCACGCAAGTTCAGCATCCCGCTGGCCTCGCCGCAGCAGGTGCTCGACCCGGACAAGAACATCCAGCTCGGCGCCGCCTACCTGAGCCAGGTGCACAGCCAATTCAACGGCAACCGCGTGCTCGCCTCCGCCGCCTACAACGCCGGCCCCGGCCGCGTGCGCCAATGGCTGCGCGGTGCCGACCACCTGAGCTTCGATGTCTGGGTCGAAAGCATCCCATTCGACGAAACCCGTCAGTATGTGCAGAACGTGCTGTCTTATTCGGTGATCTACGGCCAGAAGCTCAACTCACCGCAGCCGCTGGTGGATTGGCACGAGCGCTACTTCGACGATCTGTGAGCCGAAGCTGCAATCCCGTGAAATGAAAATGCCCGCATCCGATGCGAGCATTTTTCATGGCGCCCTGCCGGGCCGAAGGCTCAGTCGATTACCGGGGCAGTCGAATCAGGAACCCCATCGCTGAACTGCAGCGCCGCCAACCGCGCATACAGCGGATTGCCGGCGATCAATTCCTGGTGCGTACCGATCGCCACCAATTTGCCCTGATCCATCACGGCGATCCGGTCAGCGTTCTTCACCGTGGCCAGCCGGTGGGCGATCACCAGCGTCGTGCGGTTGCGCATCAGGCTCGGCAGCGCCTGCTGGATCAGGTGTTCGCTCTGGGCGTCGAGGGCGCTGGTGGCTTCGTCCAGCAGCAGGATCGGCGCGTCCACCAGCAACGCCCGGGCGATGGCCAGCCGTTGGCGCTGGCCGCCGGACAGGCCGAGGCCGCCGTCCCCCAGGTGCGTGCGGTAACCGTCGGGCATCCGCTCGATGAAGTCGTGGGCGTGGGCGATCCGGGCGGCCTCCCTGACTTGCTCCGGCGTCGCGTCGGGGCATCCGTAGCGGATGTTGTCCTCGACGCTGCCGAAGAACAGCGCCGGGCTCTGCGACACCAGCGCGAAGCAGCGGCGCAGGTCCAGCGGATCCAGGCTCGTCAGCGGCACGCCGTCGATCAGGATCCGGCCTGCGTCAGGGTCGTAGAAGCGCAGCAGCAGGTCATACACCGTGGACTTGCCGGCACCTGACGGCCCCACCAGCGCCAGGGTCTCCCCCGCCCTGACCGTCAGGCTCAGGCCGTCGACGGCGAAGCTGTCGGGACGCGAGGGGTAGGAAAAACGCACATCCTGCAAGGCCAGTTCACCCTTGACCCGTTCCGGCAACGTCACCAGGCCGTTGGCCGGCGGCTGGATGATGTTCTCCGAGCGCAGCAGCTCGGCGATGCGCTCGGCGGCACCGGCCGCCCGCTGCAATTCGCCGATGACTTCGCTCAAGGTGCCGAAGGCGCTGCCGACGATCAGGCTGTAGAACACGAACGCCGCCAGCTCGCCGGCGGAGATCCGCCCGGCGATCACGTCCATGCCGCCGACCCACAGCATCACCGCCACGGCCCCCAGCACCAGCACGATCACCAGGGTGATCAGCCACGCCCGCTGGAAGATCCGCTTGCGCGCCGTCTCGAACGCCTGCTCGACGGTGGTGGCGAAGCGCTGCTCGTCCTGCACCTGATGGTTGTAGGCCTGCACGGTCTTGATCTGGCCCAGGGTTTCGGACACATAGCTGCCGATGTCGGCGATCCGGTCCTGGCTCAGGCGCGACAGGTTGCGCACCCGCCGGCCGAAGATCAGGATCGGCGCGATCACCAGCGGCAAGGCGATCACCACGATGCTGGTGAGCTTGGGGTTGGTGATGAACAACAGCACGATCCCGCCCAGCACCATCAGCAGATTGCGCAGGAACAGCGACAGCGACGAGCCGATCACCGATTGCAGCAGCGTGGTGTCGGCGGTCAGCCGGGACTGGATCTCCGAACTGCGGTTGTTTTCGTAGAAGCCGGGATGCAGGTAGACCAGATGGTTGAACACCTGCCGCCGGATGTCGGCCACGCAGCGTTCGCCGATCCACGACACCAGATAGAACCGCGCGAACGTGCCCAGGGCCAGCCCGAACACCAGCAGCATGAACAGGCCGATGGACTGGTTGAGCAGGTGCGGCGACTGGGTCATGAAACCCTGGTCGACCAGCAGGCGGATGCCCTGCCCCATCGACAGGGTGATGCCGGCGGTGACGATCAGCGCCAGCAAGGCGCCGAACGCCTGCCAGCGGTACGGCGCGAGAAAGCGGCTGGCCAGGCGCAGGGCCCGGCGGTGTCGCGGGGAAAGCATCGGGATCATTCGGGTTCACGTCTTGTGCAGGTGAATGGGATCAGCCTACCGGGTGAAATGGGGTGGAACTGCGCAAATCACAATGAGTCAGGTTAATTATGACCGTCACGACTAGGGGCTAGACGCTATTGGTCTAATCTCGCGGTTGAGACACACCGCCATTTCTGTTTGAGTGGAGATGCCGTCCCGGACAGACCGCAGGGAGTTGTCACAGCCTGGTCACCTGACGGTTCTACCCTAGGCACACAACCTGATGAGGAGACAGGCCATGTCCTTGCAAAACAGCAGCGACGACAAGATTCAAGTGATCCGCACCAAGCCCGGCCAAGCTCTGGGTTGCTCGATCATCGACGAGGACGGCCGCGAAGTGCCGATCACCGAAGAGATGATCCAGAAGGCCTGCCACGAACTGGATCAGCGACTGGTCAAGCCTGCCGAACAAAAGTGATGTCGCCACCGTCTTCCTGACCCGGCCCTGATGGCCGGGTTTTTTATACCTGCCGGCCAAGAACCGCAGCGCACCCACGGACGCCATCGCCAGCAGGCTGGCTCCCACATCGGTTGGCGGTGCGGACCGAAAAGGTGGGAGCCAGCCTGCTGGCGATCAAGCCGACCCGGTTCGTCAGACCGCCACAGCCCCCAACGCCGCCACGATCTGCAGCAATGCCGGGGACTCGCCCTCGATCTTGACCTTGAGCCCTTCGATCTCGCGCCGCACCGGATACCCCTTGCGCAACGCATCGAACGCCGCCCGCTGCGCACCGACATCCTCCACCAGGCTGCGCCGCAAGTCCGCGTCGTCCCGGCGCGGGTCGTACACCCCGCGGCACAGCGCCGCCAGGGCCCAGGCCGGGTCGGTGTCGGCGTGCAGGGTCATCTGGGTCAGCCACGGCGCCGGCAGCAGGTCTTCGAGACGGATGCCGGCCGGCTGGCCGATGAACCCGCAGTAGGCCTGGTAGATCTGCGCCGTCCCGCGCTGCTTGCCGTCGAGGCTGTAGCCGGCGATGTGCGGCGTCGCCAGCACGCAGAGGTCGGCCAGCGACAAGTCCACCTCGGGCTCGGCCTCCCAGACGTCGAGCACCGCTTGAAGGTCTTCACGGGCCAGCAGCACATCGCGCAGGGCAGCGTTGTCGATCACCGGGCCGCGGGCCGCGTTGATCAGCCAGGCGCCGGGCTTGAGCCGCTGCAGACGCTCGCGGTCGAACAGGTGCCAGGTCGCGCCGTCGCCGGTGCGGGTCAACGGGGTGTGCAGGCTGATCACGTCGCACTGCTCGATGATCTCGTCGAGGCTCACGTATTCACCGCCTTCGGCGGCCTGGCGCGGCGGGTCGCAGACCTTCACGTTCCAGCCCAGGCCCTTGAGCACCTTGACCAGACGCCCGCCGACCTCGCCGGCGCCCACCACGCCATAGGTGCGCCGGTTCAGGTCCGCGCCTTCGATGTCGGCGAGGGTCAGCAGGCTGCCGAGCACGTAGTCGACCACGCCCCGGGCGTTGCAGCCGGGGGCGCTGGACCAGGCGATGCCGGCTTCGGCGAAGTAGTCGAGATCCAGGTGGTCGGTGCCGATGGTGCACGTGCCGACGAAGCGCACGTTGCTGCCTTCGAGCAAGGCCCGGTTGACGTTCGTCACCGAGCGCACCAGCAGGACATCGGCCTGTTCGACCGTGGCGCGGTCGATGGCCCGGCCCGGCACCCGGCGGATCTCGCCGAAACCGGCAAAGAAGGCATCGAGCAGCGGGATGTTTTCGTCGGCGACAATCAGCATGGCAGGGGCTCCTTGGGCGGATCGGCAGTGTAGGCGCTGGCGCTGCGTTGGGCCAGCGGGCATTGTTCCCGCGCCGCAACGCCTGCGGTGCGATTACAAATCCCCAACACAGGATTTTTCCTGACCGAAGCGTCAGCGGCGTAGAATGCGCCGCCCCGCGCATCAATCCCTGTGGACGCTTTGCCTGTGAATTCCGTGACCGAACGCCCTGCCGCCGTTTCCCCCGCCCGCCCTGCCCGGATCCGTCTGGAGCTGAAGAACCTGCTCGGCCTGGCCCTGCCGATCATCATCGCGCAACTGGCGACCACCGCCATGGGCTTCGTCGATGCGGTGATGGCCGGCCGCGTCGGCCCGCGGGACCTGGCGGCCGTGGCGCTGGGCAACTCGATCTGGGTGCCGGTGTTCCTGCTGATGACCGGCACCTTGCTGGCGACCACCCCGAAGGTCGCCCAGCGCTTCGGCGCCGGCACCCACGGCGAGATCGGCCCGCTCGTGCGCCAAGCGCTGTGGCTGGCGTTGGCGGTGGGCCTGATGGCGACTGCGATGCTGGTCTGCGCCGAACCGATCCTGCACCTGATGAAGGTCGATCCGGAGTTGATCGGCCCCTGCATGCAGTACCTGCACGGCATCGCCAGCGGTCTGCCGGCGGTGGCGTTCTACCATGTGCTGCGCTGCTTCAGCGACGGCCTGGGCCGCACCCGTCCGGCGATGGTGCTGGGCCTGTGCGGCCTGGCCCTGAACATTCCGCTGAACTACGTGTTCATCTACGGCCACTTCGGCGTGCCGGCCATGGGCGGCGTCGGCTGCGGCTGGGCCACGGCGATCGTGATGTGGGTGATGGCGCTGGGCCTGGCCGGCTATGAGCGCTGGGCGCCCGCCTACAGATCCAGCGAACTGTTCAGCCGGTTCGACTGGCCGCAATGGGCCGTGATCAAGCGCCTGCTGGCCATCGGCCTGCCGATCGGCATCGCCGTGTTCGCCGAGTCGAGCATCTTCGCCGTGATCGCCCTGCTGATCGGCAGCCTGGGCGCCACGGTGGTGGCCGGGCACCAGATCGCGCTCAACGTCAGCTCGCTGGTGTTCATGATCCCGTATTCGCTGGGGATGGCCGTGACTGTGCGGGTCGGCCAGGCCCTGGGCCGCGGGGAGCCGCGCGAAGCGCGCTTCGCCGCCGGGGTCGGCATGGGCAGCGCGCTGGCCTACGCCTGCCTCTCGGCGAGCATGATGCTGTTGCTGCGCGAACCGATCGCGGCGATCTACACCGCCGATCCGACGGTGATCCACATCGCGGCGATGCTGATCGTGTACTCGGCGCTGTTCCAGTTCTCCGACGCGATCCAGGTCACCGCCGCCGGGGCGCTGCGCGGCTACCAGGACACCCGGGTGACGATGATCCTGACCCTCTTCGCCTACTGGGGCATCGGCCTGCCGGTGGGTTACGCCCTGGGCCTGACCGACTGGCTGGGCGAGCCCCGCGGTCCGAGCGGCCTGTGGCAGGGCCTGATCGTCGGCCTGAGCTGCGCGGCGCTGATGCTGTCGGTGCGCCTGACCCGCAGCGCACGCAAGCGCATTCGCTTAAGCCGTTCGGCGGGCTGAGGCCCGTTCAGCCACAACAAAAAAACGGTGGGAGCCAGCCTGCTGGCGACGGCGGCAAGTCAGTCAACTCGATGTTGAACGGACTGCCTCATCGCCAGCAGGCTGGCTCCCACAGTGGATTCTGAGCCTTTGCCGGGTTCAGCCTTGCTTCTTGCGGATCCAGTACAGATAGGTGCCGGCCTCTTCGTGCTGCGCCACCAGCTCATGGTCGAGGAACACGCAGAACTTGGGGATGTCGCGACGGGTCGAGGGATCGGTGGCGATCACCTTGAGCAGGCCGCCGGGCACCAGGTCGCGGATGTGCTGGTGCAGCATCATCACCGGTTCCGGGCAATTGAGGCCGGTGGCGTCGAGGGTGCCGTCCACCGGGGTGTCGATCATTTCACTCATGGTTCACTCCTGAAACTGGCGGGCATTGTCGCGCATTGCCGGGCGTGTGGCGAGAGAGCCGGCTCCCTCGCCACCGTGATCATTTCCGGCCTCAGCGTGACTTCGGCTTTTTCGCATCGTGCCGGCGCAGGTGGCAGGTCACTTCCTCGCGGTCGTGGTACAGCTGCTTGCAGCCGATATCGACCTTGACGCCCCGGGCCTTGAAACCGTCGGCGATGCGTTCGAGCAGGCGTTTGACCTCGGCGTAGCGCTGCTTCATCGGCAGCTTGAGGTTGACCACCGCTTCCCGGCAGTGGCCCTCGCCGACCCACTCTTCCAGCATCGCCGCGTTGCGGGCCGGTTTCTCGACGATGTCGCAGACCATCCAGTCCACCGGCTGCTTGGGCTTGAAGGTGAAGCCGTCGGCCATCAGGTGCTGCACCAGGCCGGTGTCCATCAGGCTTTGCGCCATCGGGCCGTTGTCGATGGCCGTCACCAGCATGCCCCGGTTCACCAGTTGCCAGGTCCAGCCGCCCGGCGCCGCGCCCAGGTCGACACCGGTCATGTCGCTGTGCAGGCGCTCTTCCCATTGCTCGCGCGGGATGAAGTGGTGCCAGGCCTCCTCCAGCTTCAGGGTCGAGCGGCTCGGCGCTTCGCGGGGGAACTTCAGGCGCGGGATGCCCATCGGCCACATCGCGCAATTGCCGGCCTCGGCCAGGCCGAGGAACACTTCGCGGCCGCTCTTGAAGGTCAGCAGCAGGCGCGGCTTGCCGGCGTCGTCCACCAGTTTGCCGGCGCCGGTCAGCGCCTTGCGCAGCGGCGCCTCGAATTTCTTGCAGAAGTTCGACAGCTCCTTGCCGTCGTTGGTGTCCAGCACTTCCAGCCACAGGCTGCCGCACACCGGGAATTCGGCCATGTGGGCGAGGATCACGCTGATGCGGTCGGTTTCCGGCAGGTCGATGAAGAGACCGCGGGCCCACTGGCGCGGGAAGATCAGCTCGGCGAAGCGCTGGCCGCGCATCAGGCGTTCGGCGCCGTCGGCTTCGCTGCACACGAACTCGGCGCAGGCGCTGGACGGCTTGGCCTTGGCGTAGCCGGCCACGTTCAGGCGGGCGGCGAGGTCGGAAATCTCGGAGCAGACTTCGCCTTCGAAGCCTGGCCGGCAGTGCATGAATAGGGTGTTCATTGAATCTCCTGGGCAACTGGCAATGGATCGATGCGCAAACTTGCCCTGTAGCAAAGCCTGTCACGAAAACCGGCGCATGATAGCCGAGTTCGGAACCTTGGTTCTGCCTATAGAGTCGAGTGATTAGCCAGCTACCGGAAACGGGGCTAGGTTTAAAGCTCAGTTCGTCCCCTCAATCCGTAGCCGTGCGGATTCAAAGGAGTGATCGCAATGCCGTCCCTCGATAGCCTGAACACCCTCAAGACCCTGCAGGTCGACCACAAGACCTACCACTATTTCAGCCTGCCGGAGGCCGCCCGAAGCCTGGGCGACATCGACCGGCTGCCGATGTCGCTCAAGGTGCTGCTGGAAAACCTGCTGCGCTGGGAGGACGGCAAGACCGTCACCGGCGCCGACCTCAAGGCGATCGCCGCCTGGCTCAAGGAGCGCCGCTCCGACCGCGAGATCCAGTACCGCCCGGCCCGCGTGCTGATGCAGGACTTCACCGGCGTGCCCGCCGTGGTCGACCTGGCGGCGATGCGCGCCGCCATGGCCAAGGCCGGCGGCGATCCGCAGCGGATCAACCCGCTGTCGCCGGTGGACCTGGTGATCGACCACTCGGTGATGGTGGACAAGTTCGCCAGCGCCAGCGCCTTCGAGCAGAACGTCGACATCGAAATGCAGCGCAACGGCGAACGCTATGCGTTCCTGCGCTGGGGCCAGAGCGCCTTCGACAACTTTAGCGTGGTGCCGCCCGGCACCGGGATCTGCCACCAGGTCAACCTCGAATACCTGGGGCGCACGGTGTGGACCCGGGACGAGGACGGCCGCACGTATGCCTTCCCGGACACGCTGGTCGGCACCGACTCCCACACCACCATGATCAACGGCCTGGGCGTGCTCGGCTGGGGCGTCGGCGGGATCGAGGCGGAAGCGGCGATGCTCGGCCAGCCGGTGTCGATGCTGATTCCGGAAGTGGTCGGCTTCAAGCTCACCGGCAAGCTCAAGGAAGGCATCACCGCCACCGACCTGGTGCTGACCGTGACCCAGATGCTGCGCAAGAAAGGCGTGGTCGGCAAGTTCGTCGAGTTCTACGGCGACGGCCTCGCCGACCTGCCGCTGGCCGACCGCGCCACCATCGCCAACATGGCCCCGGAGTACGGCGCCACGTGCGGGTTCTTCCCGGTCGATGACGTCACGCTGGACTACCTGCGCCTGTCCGGCCGCCCCGCCGAGGTGGTCAAATTGGTCGAGGCCTACACCAAGACCCAGGGCCTGTGGCGCCTGCCGGGCCAGGAACCGGTGTTCACCGACAGCCTGGCGCTGGACATGGGCAGCGTCGAAGCCAGCCTCGCCGGCCCCAAGCGGCCGCAGGACCGGGTGGCGCTGCCCGACGTCGGCCAGGCGTTCAGCGACTTCCTCGATCTGCAGTTCAAGCCCGCCAGCAAAGACGAAGGCCGCCTGGAGAGCGAAGGCGGCGGCGGTGTGGCGGTGGGCAACGCCGACATGGCCGGCGAGACCGACTACGAGTCCGAAGGCCGCACCCATCGCCTGAAAAACGGCGCGGTGGTGATCGCCGCGATCACCTCCTGCACCAACACCTCCAACCCGAGCGTGATGATGGCCGCCGGGCTGCTGGCGAAAAAGGCCGTGGAAAAGGGCCTGACCCGCAAGCCGTGGGTCAAGAGCTCGCTGGCGCCGGGCTCCAAGGTGGTCACCGACTACTACCGGGCCGCCGGATTGACCCAGTACCTCGACCAGCTCGGCTTCTCGCTGGTCGGCTACGGCTGCACCACCTGCATCGGCAACTCGGGGCCGTTGCCGGAACCGATCGAGAAAGCCATCCAGAAGGCCGACCTGACCGTGGCGTCGGTGCTGTCCGGCAACCGCAACTTCGAGGGCCGGGTGCATCCGCTGGTGAAGACCAACTGGCTGGCCTCGCCGCCGCTGGTGGTCGCCTACGCGCTGGCCGGCAGCGTGCGCACCGACATCAGCCGCGACCCGCTGGGCGAAGACGCGCAAGGCAATCCGGTGTTCCTGCGCGACATCTGGCCCAGCAGCCGGGAAATCGCCGATGCGGTGAACCAGGTCAACACGGCGATGTTCCACAAGGAATACGCCGAGGTGTTCGCCGGCGACGAGCAGTGGCAAGCCATCCAGGTCCCGCAGGCCGCGACCTACGTCTGGCAGGCGGACTCGACCTACATCCAGCATCCGCCGTTCTTCGACGACATCGCAGGGCCCTTGCCGGTGATCGCCGATGTCCGGGGCGCGCGGGTGCTGGCGCTGCTGGGCGATTCGGTGACCACCGACCACATCTCCCCCGCCGGCAACATCAAGGCCGACAGCCCGGCCGGGCGCTACCTGCGCGAACAGGGCGTCGAACCGCGGGACTTCAACTCCTACGGCTCGCGCCGGGGCAACCACGAAGTGATGATGCGCGGCACCTTCGCCAACATCCGGATCCGCAACGAAATGCTCGGCGGCGAAGAAGGCGGCAACACGCTTTACATCCCCACCGGCGAGAAACTGGCGATCTACGACGCGGCCATGCGCTATCAGGCTGAGGGCACGCCGCTGGTGGTGATCGCCGGTCAAGAGTACGGCACCGGTTCCAGCCGCGACTGGGCGGCCAAGGGCACCAACCTGCTGGGCGTGAAAGCGGTGATCGCCGAAAGCTTCGAACGCATCCACCGCTCCAATCTGGTGGGCATGGGCGTGCTGCCGCTGCAGTTCAAGCTGGATCAGAACCGCAGGAGCCTGCACCTCACCGGCCGGGAAACCCTGGACATCCAGGGTCTGGGCGGCGTGGAACTGACGCCGCGGATGAACCTGACGCTGGTGATCACCCGGGAGGACGGGCGCCAGGAGAAAATCGAGGTCCTGTGCCGGATCGACACCCTGAACGAGGTGGAGTACTTCAAGTCCGGCGGGATCCTGCATTACGTGCTGCGGCAGCTGATCGCGTCCTGAGGGCGCACGCCCTTGCGAGAAGGGAGCTTGCTCCACCTTGGGGTGAGGACACCGGCTCTCCCCCTGTGGCGAGGGAGCTCGCTCCCGCTGGACTGCGCAGCAGGCCTTCTTTTATCGGGCCCGCTGCGCGCGCCAGCGGGAGCAAGCTCCCTCGCCACAAGGGCACTTTCCTGCGGACGAAAAAAAACCCGCCGAAGCGGGTTTTTCCCAAGACCATTATCGACTCCCTGTCGGCAGCGATCCTTGCTCATGGTCGATCATCCATGATCCTGAAACACTCCCTGTGCTTCAGTTGATGTGGCTAGATTACGCATCGGATCCAATCTGGAAAAGTCGTAAAAGCTACCAATGCGTGTAAGACATTCGCCATAGCACCCCTTCCGAAATCCCCTACGCCTATCAGGCTTCGAGCGCCGAGGCCGCCAATTGCGCGACTTCCAGCTGTCCGGCCGCAGCCTGCGCATCGTCATCCTCCAGGAACCACGCGGCCGACAGACCGGCGAACGCCAGCACCCATTGAAGCAACCGACGGCGTTCCAGCCCGGCCGCTTCGGCGATCACCCCGACCTGCCGGCGGAAACGTCCGGGATCGCGAGCCGTCGGCAGCTCCGGGTTGCAGACCAGGTTGGCGTAGTCGTAACCGCGCTCGCCGCGCACCCGTTTGGGGTCGATGGCCAGCCATCCCCGGGGCCCGAAATCCAGCACGTTGTCGTGGTGCATGTCGCCGTGCAGCACCACCACGTCCTGCGGCTCGGCAAGCAAGGCTTCGGCGGTGCGCAGGCTCTTCACGTAAGGCCCGCCGTGGCGCTCGGCCGCCAGGCGCAGGGAAGCGAACCACGGCGCCAGCTCCACCAGCGGCGGAGGCGCCGACGGGCGCGGCGCATGCAGGCGCGCCAACGCCGAGCAAAGAATGCGGCTGGCCTTGTCGTCCTCGCCGTTGAGCGCCATGTGCATCAGCGAACGCCGGCCCATGGCCCGCTCCAGCAGCAGGCCGTCGCCGTGATGGGCGATCACCCGTGCCGCGCCGTCGCCGTCCCACCAGGTCATCAGCAGGTTGCCGAACTTCTCTTCGGCGTCCACGGCCACCTTGAGCATCGCCGGGGTGTCGCCCTGGCGCACCGGCAGCAGGCGGCTGCCGGGCGTGATGAGCGGATCGCCGTCCGGCACCAGCGCCCAGCGTCGCAGCCAGGGCCCGAACACGTCGCGCTCAGCCACCTTCGCGCTCGCGCTCGCGGGCCCGTTCGCTCTCGGTCAGGAAGTGCTCCAGCCGGCTCAACTGCTCCTCCCAGCCACGGCTGTCCATGTAGTAGGCCTCCTTCTGGCGCACGTCGGGGATGTGCGCAAAGCCCGACTCGGACACCTTCAGCAGCGTGCCGTTCTCATAGTCCTGCAGTTCGAACTTGACCAGCGTGGTCGGCTCCTGGGAGTAGTCGATCTTCGGGTTCACCGCGTAGGGGTGCCAGCGGAACGAAAACAGCTGCTGCGGCTCGACCCGCTCCACCAGCACGTTCCACAGCACGTGCTCGAAACCGGGGTACGTGACTTGCCCTTGCGTCCATTCGCCGGCGATGAACCGCCTGCCTTCCAGCGCCACGCCGAACCACTGGCCGAACGCTTCGGCATCGACCAGCGCGCGCCAGACATGGGGGCGCGGCGACTTGAGCGTGATCTTGCGTTCAAAGCTATTGGGTACTGGTTTCATACGTCACCTCCTGTTTTGAACACTAGGCCTGTTCGACCACATGTCCAATGCGAAGTTGTATCAAACATCGCAGCCGTTGCGGCTAAACTCCACAGTCCCTTGACGCAGACACCGAGAGAACCCATGCACCCACGCCTGCTCCTGGCCCTTGCGCCGTTGCTTTTCACCCCGCTCGTCCACGCGGCCGCCGATTGCGCCAACGCCAGCGACCAGTCGACCATGAACCAATGCGCAGCGCAGGAAAACAAGGCGGCGGACAAGGAACTGAACGCGGTCTACCAGCAGATCACCGCGCGCCTGAAGGACAATCCCGACGGCAAGAAGCTGCTGGTGGGCGCCCAGCGGGCGTGGATCGGGTTCCGCGATGCCGAGTGCAAGTTCTCGGCGTCCGGAGTGACGGGCGGGAGTGTCTATCCGTTGATCTACAACAACTGCATCACCTCGGTGACCAAGGCGCGGACCGAGGCGCTCAAGCAGTACCTGAAATGCGAGGAAGGGGATCTGGGCTGCCCGGTGCCGGGCGCCTGATGCTTGCGTGACCTTGATGGCCTCATCGTCGGATCGCCGCCCGGGGCAAGCCCGCTCCCACAGGGTCGGTGGCGCGAACGAAACAGCGGCCCCCACAGAGAGTTCGCGAACACCTCGATTCCCTGCGGGAGCCAGCCTGCTGGCGATGGCGTCAGCGAAGACGCCGCCCTTTACCGGACAAACACCTGCGCCGTGGTGATCGCCATGTCCCCGCCCGGCAGCTTGATGCTGCCGGTCTGCTTCAGGGTGTCGGCATCGAAGATCGCCACGTCGTTGAAGGTGCCGGCCAGGTAGATCTTGCTGCCGTCCTTGTTGAACGAAATGCAGTAGTAGGAATGGTCCAGGCTCGCCGCCTGGATCAGCTTCTTCTGCTTGATGTCGTACTTGGCCAGGCGGTTGAGCACGCCGAACATCAGGTTCGGATCCTTGGGCGAGCGCATGCCGCTGAAGTAGATCTCGGTCAGCGGGCCGAAGTCGGTGGTTTCGGTCTTGCCGGTCTTCAGGTCGACGCTGAACAGGCCGTACAGGTACTCGGCCGTGGCCGGATCCTGCTTCTTGTCCTTGAACTTCGCCGCCGTGTAGAGCAGCGAGAAATCATGCCGGTAAGTCTGCTGGTTCCATACGTAAAGCACGTCCGGCGCACTGTAGTTGGGGCGTTTCCAGTGGCGGCTGGGGATCAGCACGTCGAACTTGCCGGTCTTCACGTCGACCTTGTACACATCGGCCCCCGCCACATACAGCGCGCCGTCGTCACCGCTCTGCATGATCGTCAGCTGACGCGGCGCCGGGAAGCTGCGCACCGGCTTGGCGTTCATCCCGGCGTCGGTCGCGTACACGTCCAGGCGCGGCTGCTTGACCTCGTAGCGGTCGTTGAGCATCAGCGTCGGGTTGGCGATGGCGTACAGCTCCTTGCCGTCGTGGCTGACGGTGAAGGCGAACATCGAACGCGCCTTTTCCCCCGGCTGCTGGGTGATGCTGGCGTGGAACACCTGTTTGCAGGTGTCCAGCGCCACGCCGTAGACATCGGCGTAATGGTTGTTCAGCACGTACGCGGTCTTGCGGTCCGGCGACAGCTGCACGGTGCCGGGGCCGAAGGCGTCGGGCATCTTGCAGGTCTTGAACAGGCTGTCGGTGGCCAGGTCGATGACGTGCAGGTTGTTCGGGTAGTTGGTGGTCAACATGTATTCGTGACCGTCTTGCAGCGCGGTGTTCTCATCGGCCAGAACGCTGAGCGAACAGGCGCCCAGGACGGCGAACGCGGCCAGGCCGCAGGCTTTGATGCTGTGCATGCTGGAATCCTTTATCTGACCGATCATTTGTCTTTCGGGAAGACCGTGCCGAGGTTGCGCCAGTTGTCGTTGGACGCCTGGGCATCCTTGTTCCAGTCCGGGTAGGTGCTCATCATGTCCGGCACCTGGGCCGGCCACCAGCACGGGTCGGAGCAGCCGTAGAGATCCGCCTCCATCGGCTGGCACAGCGACGACACCCCGCCGAACGCATCGATCTCCCAGCCCGGGTCCGTGGTCGAGGCGCAGCCGGCGACGGAACTCATCGCCACCACCTCTTCGATGCGGTTCTCGGCCGCGGCCTGATCGAGCTTCTGCGCTTTGTTGTTGATTGCCTTGAGATGTTTCATATCAGTGAGCCTTGCGCGGAGTGATGTAGCGGCTGATGAACGCAGGGTTGACGGCCATGATCCGGGTGTAGACCTCGATGCCGAAGTCCACCCAGTCACGCATCAGTTCGCAGTAGTGATAGGTCGGGTGGGCCGGGTCGCCGTAGCGGGCGTAGCTCTCGTGGTAGCAGCCGCCGGAGCAGAGGTTGCGGATCCGGCAGTCGTGGCAACCGGTGTCGGTGCGGTCCAGGCGCTGGGACAGGAAGTCGTTCAGTTCCACCTGCTTCACGCCTTCGTGGACGTTGCCGAAGGTCGGCAGCGACGAGCCGGTGAAGCGGTGGCACAGGTTCAGCTCGCCCTTGTGGTCGACCGCCAGCATCTTCAGCCCGGCGCCGCACGGCAGCGCCTTCTTGTGGCCCTCGTGGATGTCGGTGATCAACTGGTGCAGGTTGGAGAAGCCGATGTTGCGGTGCTCCAACGCCGCTTCCAGGTAGCGCCGGCCCAGCTTCTTCATGTTGGCGAACACCTCGACCAGCTCGGCGCCGGTGAGGTTGAAGCTGCTGATGTCGCCCGAGGTCACCGGCGCGAAACCGACCTCGGCAAAGCCCAGCTCGTTGAACAGGTGATCCCAGATGGTCTCCACGTCGGTGACGCCGGTGGTCAGCGTCACCCGGGCGCCGACCGGACGGCTGTCGTAGCGCGACAGCAGCATCTGCGCCTTGCGCCGCACCACGTCGTAGGTGCCCTGCCCGCCCACGGTGATGCGGTTGCGGTCGTGCACGGTCTTGGGCCCGTCGATGCTCACCGACAAGCCGAAGCGGTGGGCGTTGAGGTAGTCCACGGTCTCTTCGGTGAGCAGCGTGGCGTTGGTGGTCATGACGAACTCCACCGACTTGCCCGCCTCGCCGAAACGCCTTTCGCAGTAATCGACCATGTACTCGATGAGCTTGCGGTTGCTCAGCGGTTCGCCGCCGAAGAACACCACGGTGTACCGCTCTTCGTCCGGCGACTCGCGCAGCAGCATTTCCACCGAGGCGACGGCGGTGTCCACGTCCATCTTCTTGCCGGCGGACGGCTTGTCGAGGTCTTCCTTGTAGCAGTAGGTGCAGCTCAGGTTGCAACCGGTGTTGACGTTGAGCACCACGGTGTTGATGGCCGTGCGCTC
Source organism: Pseudomonas sp. NPDC089534 (assembly GCF_044749305.1). NCBI lineage: Bacteria > Pseudomonadati > Pseudomonadota > Gammaproteobacteria > Pseudomonadales > Pseudomonadaceae > Pseudomonas > Pseudomonas sp. NPDC089534. The sequence goes on from NZ_JBIVHR010000049.1 coordinate 20,499, forward strand.
GACCCGTTTGGCGGCGATGTCCGGGGTCAGCGGCGAGCCGTCGCTGACCAGCTCCAGCGAGATCAGCTCGCGCAGGGTCTCGTGGATCTCCTCGCCGTCGAACCGCGCGCCGAGGCGCCGGACCAGGTCTTCCGGGGAGCAGCCGGAACCGCGCAACGCATCGATGATGGTGCCGGTCAGCTCGTCGCTGGCGAACAGCGAACTGCTGGGGATATGGAACAGCATGCGGTCGGCGTCGACGTGCACTTCGTGCAGGTTGCGTTCGACCAGATTCAAGATGGCGCCCATTGCAAACCTCCTGTGCAGGCCCCGCTTGGCGGGGCCGGCGGTCATTCCGAAAAGTGTCTGAAGCCCGTGCGTTCAGGCCGCCTCACGGAATGGGTGGATTGTTCCAGCGCTGCACGGTGACGATCAGGTGGCCTTCGCCGGTCAGGGACTTGCCTGCATCGTCGACGGCGGCGATCACCTTGAGGTTGCCGGCATTGTTCGTGGACATCTTGCGTGCCGGGTTCGGTCCGGCATCGCCGGGTGTGAACACGCCCGCGTCGCCCTGCATGGTGCCGGCGAACTTGACGTCCTCATCCTCCTTGGCGCGCTCGTCGAAGGCTTCGACCTTCCATTGCGCCGGGAACACACCGATGCGGTACGGCTTGCCGTCGGCACCCTTGCCCCAGGCTTCGGCGTCGAAACGGCCCTGGACCTTCGGCGTCGAGCCGCCGCCCTCGCCGATCCGCGCCACCGAGAACGCCGGCACCACCTTGACCGAATCGACCGAGCCGTACACCGCCAGGCTCGGGCCTTTCAGGCCGCCGACGCTGACCGCCCGCAGGCCAGGCCGGGCATCGGCCGCTGCCTTGACCTTGACCTTGATCCGGTCGGCGCCCTGCTCCAGCACTTCAAGCACCTGCACGCCCTTGCCGAAGTCCGGCTTGCCGTTCAGGCCGCTGCCGATCAGGGTCACTTCGACCTCGCCGCCGGCCTTCACATAACCCGGCTGCACCGCCAGCAGACGCTGGGAGCCCTGCTTGGCGGCGATGAAATCCAGGCCCCGCTCATCGTGCTCGGCCTCGAACATCCGGCCTTGCATGGCCGTGCCCTGGGCGGCGAACACCTGGCGCATGGTCACGCCGTCGACGGTGACGTTGCCGCGCCATTCGTAGCCGCTGTAGAGGATGGCGCTGCCGCCGCCGTTGAACGGGCTGCCGTCGGCGTACTGGCCCTTGACGCTGACCTTGAAGGTATCGCTGCCGTCGGCGGTGACGCTCATCACCCCGGCCAGCTCGCCCTTGCCCGGCAGGTGGCCGCTGAAGCTCCAGTCCCCCGCCAGCGCCTCGGCCTTGGGTGCGGCCTTCAGCCAGGCCTGCCACGCCGGATTGTCCAGCGCGTAGCGCTTGGCCAGCAGCGGCACCATCTCTTTGCGGGCGATGTCGAACCAGTCGCGGTCACGCGCCAGCGCCTGGTACTCCAGCGACGGCCATTGGCCAAGGTGGAAATTCACCAGCCGCTCCCATTCCTGGGCCGGGCGCCGCTGCAGGGCGACCCGCGCGCCTGAGTGGCAGCGGCCGCACATCTGCGCGGTCTTTTCGTCGAACTGCTCCACCGTGTTGAGCCGCCGCTCCAGCGCATAGCGCACGCCGTCGGTTTCGCTGGGCGCCAGGCCCTGGGTGTCGGCCAGGTACTTGACCAGCGTGCGCCGGTCCTCATCGCTGATCTGCAGGCCGTGCATGGTCTGCATGCGGGCGATGCTCATCAGCCAGCCTTCCGGGGTCTTGCGCTGGTGGCTGATGCGGCTCAGCGTGTCGCCGGCTTCGGGGGTGTGACAGCCCTGGCAGGTTTCCCTGAGGATGGTCTGGGCGTCGCGGGCTGCCAGGCTGTGCGGCGAATGCAGGGCCACGCAAGCGGCCACGGCCAGCAGGCTGGCGCCCATGCCTGATCGGAGTCTTCTCTTCATCAACGTCGAACCTCGCACGGTGCTTTCTTATTGTTGTGGCTTGTCGTTCTTATGGTTTCTGCCGTCGGCGCCGAGGCGCAGGCGGAGGCAAGCGAAACGTCTGGGTTGAGCAATACACGGAGCGTGCCAGCTTGCGAACACGCTTTGCGATCAAGCAGTTACGTGCGCAGCGCCGTGACGTCCCCCCGCCGGCGATGTGTCTGCGCGTCCAATTTCGCGACAGTTGTTGCAGTGTGAGACAAGCACAACGGCACCTGCGCCGGCGGCAGCGCCGACGACTGACACGCCGATATCAAAGTGCCTGCTACGCTTGCTGTTCGCACAGCCAGTGCGTCACGCCTCACACCACCGACAACCTGAGGAATGGATCATGGGATCACATGGAAAGGGTCACGGCTGCACCCATTGCGGCTGCGAAAACCCGGTATGGAACGCACTCAAGCACACCGTCGACCTTAAAGCCTTCGCGGGCAAGGCCGCCGGGCTGCTGCCGGAGCCCGGCGGCGAATCGCTGATCTTCACCGGCGGCACCATCTACCCCCTGATTGACGGCAACATGACCCAACGGGTCGAAGCGTTGGGCATCCACGGCGGCGACGTGGTCGCCTCGGGCAGCCTGGCCGAGGTTCAGGCGCGCATGAAAGCCAAGGGCATCCACTGCAAGATCCGCCCGCTGGACGGCAAAACCCTGCTGCCGGGCCTCATCGAACCGCACGCGCACATCGTGCAGTCCTGCGTCATGGAGGGCTGGGAGGATCTGGGGCCGATCGACGAGACAACCCAGAAGCTCAAAGATCCCTATGACTGGGCCTGGCTCAAGGAGCGTATCCAAACGAGGCTCAAGGATAAGGAATACGCCGATCAATCGCGCTGGTTCCTGGGACGCATGGTCGATCCGGCGCTGATGCCGTTCACCGAATCCGGGCAGCCCGGCGTGCTGAACACGCTCACCGCGTTCTACTGCAAGGCCGATTTCGCCAAGAACGCCGACACCACCGGCAACCTGGACAGCATCGTGCCCGACCGGCCGATGCTGATGATCAGCGCCTCCATGCACACCGTCTACCTGAACACCGCCGCCTGCGACGTCGTGTATCACCATCAGAACAAGGCCAGCCAGGCGTTGCGCGACACCTACAAGACTTATGAAAACTTCCTGTCGGTGACCAAGGGCAACCTGCAGGAAGAGGCCGGCATCACGCCCGCCCTGCTGTCGATCCCGCTGGTTCAGGCGCTGGACGTGGTGAACATCTTCAAGTACATGAAGGACTACTTCCAAACGGCGTCCAGCCGCGGCATCACGCTGCTGTATGACGCGATGGTGGATCCGACCTCCAAACTGATCCTGGAAGCCTACGGCCTGACCCACCCGCGCAACCTGCGCATCGGCTATGCGGCCTCCTGCAACGGCGTGGACTTCAGCCACATCCCGCCTTACAAACCGGTGACCAAGGAAGCCGCCCGGCACTTCTACCAGGGCTCGGTGAAACTGGTGTCGGATGGCTCCAACCAGGGGCTGACCGGCTACCAGGCCACGCCGTACTGCTGCAAAACCGACCGGCCGGTGGGCAACTTCAACTTCTGCGACCCGGGCCCGGACAACACGACCCCGGACACCCTCCCCGACGCCTACCAGACCACCCTGAACAGCGCCGTGGCCACCGGCTGGCCGCTGATGATCCACGCCAACGGCGACCGGGCCATCGAGTTCACGCTGCAGGCCTACAAGACCGCGCTGAAAGGCAAGAGCGGCCTGGAAAAACGTCACCGCATCGAACACTGCTCACTGCTCACCCCGCGCACCCTGGATCAGTTGCAGAGCGTGGGCATTTCCCCAAGCTTCCTGATCGGCCACGTCGGCTACTGGGGCTACGCGTTCGAGAAAGCCATTTTCGAAGACAAGGCCACGCGCATGCTCGACCTGTGCCAGGACGCGCTGGACCGGGGCCTGCGCATCTCGCTGCACAGCGACTGCACCGTCACGCCGCTGGGCCCGCTGCGCTCCATGGAGCAGGCCGTCACCCGCAAAATGGAAGGCAAGCGTGAGAACGGCACGTTCATCACGGATGCCGCCCGCCAGCCCGTGCTCAACGAAGGCCAGTGCCTGACCCGGCAGCAGGCATTGAAAGCCATCACCTACGATGCGGCCTGGCAGTGCCATGCCGACCAATGGGCCGGCTCGTTGAAGGACGGTCACTTCGCCGACTTCGTGATCCTGGACCAGGATCCGCTCGACGAGAAAGTCCCGGCCAGCGATATCCGCGGCATCAAAGTGAGGGAAACCTGGAAAGGCGGACACAACGTGTTCACCCGGCGCGAACCTTGACGGGTACGGGCCGGAGCGGGCGGCGGTCTCGCCGCCCGCTCCGGCCCCCGATCAGTGGCAATCGGTCACAGGGCACTTCATCGCCCGGCGATTGACGTGCCCCCCTTCCCGGCGCGAAATGGGGGTTCACCGAGTGCTGACAGGGAGATGCGTCATGGCAAACATCACGGTCCTGGCGGGGGACTTTCTGCAAGGTGACGGCGTGTACAGGGACGGAAGCCTTACGCTCAGGACGACGCTGCACCCATGGCCGGGCCTCACCCTCCCGCTCTCATCGATCAAGACCCTCGAAGTCGCCAACGAGGAGTCGATCAGCAACATCAAGGACGCCATCGGCTACGGCGTGGCCGGGGCGATGCTGCTGGGGCCCATTGGCGCCATCGCCGGGTTCATGCTCGCCGGCCACGAGACCGAAGTGACGTTCCTGGCGACCCTCAAGGACCGGCGCCGGCTGCTGATCGCCGCCGACAGCGACACCTATCAGGAGATCTCCCGCCGGGTCGCCTGCTGAATATTCCGCCAAGAATTCTCTGGCACCTGATTGTCCTTCGTTGTGCCTGCCCGGAATCGGCCTTCTCCCGTTCCGGGCGCGTTCGATCCTTGCCCGGCGCTAGCGAACAGGCTTGTCCGGATGCACCTCGTACCGTGCGCCCGGCTCGCGACAGGCGAGCTCTTGCTCTGCCGGGCCCGCCCCGCTTGCCTGTAGCCTGTCTTTTTCGCACCGCCTCCGGTTGGCCGATGGGGACATACGCAGATCCCTGTAGACCGCAAAGGCGATCAGCAAAAGGATGCCCAGCGACCACAAGGACAAGATCAGAACCGTCATAAATCCTCCTCAAGCACAGCGACCACATAGGACGCAACGATCACAAAGAAGCTGACGACAGCCATCGAGGCTCCCGTACGGACTTCCTCAGCCTCGACCACGTCGCCGATCAACAAAGCCGCGGCCCCCGTCACCATGAATCCCGTACCGATGCACAACAGCAGGTTGGTCATCCATCGAATGGTTTTGTTGTTCATCGACATCCTTGCCAGACATTCTCCCGCCAACTCCGTGGCAGGGTTCACCGCATGACGGCAATCGGGAATCCACCCCTTGTCGCTTGCAGTACGTTCATGGAGACGAAAGGTAGCGTCGGCCCCATGAATCCACCAGCCGGATTCAACACCCGGACACACAATCGCGCCCTCGACCGAACACGCCCATCGGGTTCCGGCCCTGCCTGAGCGGCGTCGAGCCCGTATCCGCCATCTCACCGACTGTCGCTTTTTGCGACAAATCCCCTCCTCCTCGCCCGTCCTGCTCCGCGCCAGTGCACAGCCACGCCCGCTTTCAGCCCTTGGCACGGCCATTGCGACTGCCATTGCGAAAGCCCCCTCCTGATCCCATCGAACAACAAGAGGTTCTCGCCATGCCCCTGCCGTATCTGCTTCCCGCCACCTCGGCCTTCATCCAGCGTCCGCCGCGCATGCTGATCGGCGGCGACTGGACCGAGGCCGCCGACGGCCAGACCATGCCCCTGCACAACCCCGGCCACCGGCGAAGTGCTGTGCGTGGTGCCCCGGGCCACGCCGGAGGACGTCGACCGCGCCGTGCTGGCCGCCCGGCAGGCGTTCGACGATTCGGCCTGGAGCCGCACCCGCCCGCGGGAACGCCAGAACCTCTTGTGGAAACTCGCCGACCTGATCCAGCGCGACGCCGAACTGCTGGCCCAGCTGGAATGCCTGAACAACGGCAAGAGCGCGGCGGTGGCGCAGGTGATGGACGTGCAGCTTTCCATCGATTTCCTGCGCTACATGGCGGGTTGGGCGACCAAGATCGAAGGCACCAGCGTCGACGTGTCGCTGCCGTTGATGCCCGGCGACCAGTTCCACAGTTTCATCCGCCGCGAAGCGGTGGGCGTGGTCGGCGCCATCGTCGCCTGGAACTTCCCGCTGCTGCTGGCCTGCTGGAAACTCGGCCCGGCCCTGGCCACCGGCTGCACCGTGGTGCTCAAGCCCGCCGACGAAACCCCGCTGACCGCCCTGAAACTGGCGGAGCTGGTGCTGGAGGCCGGATACCCGGAAGGCGTGTTCAACGTGGTCACCGGCACCGGCATCACCGCTGGCTCCGCCCTGACCCACAACCCGCTGGTCGACAAACTGACCTTCACCGGCTCCACTGCCGTGGGCAAACAGATCGGCAAGATCGCCATGGACTCGATGACCCGCGTCACCCTGGAGCTGGGCGGCAAGTCGCCGACCCTCGTCATGGCCGACGCGGACCTCAAGACCGCGGCCGCCGGCGCGGCCAGCGCGATCTTCTTCAATCAGGGCCAGGTCTGCTGCGCAGGTTCGCGGCTGTATGTGCAGCGCAAGCATTTCGACAATGTGGTGGCCGACATCAGCGGCATCGCCAACGCCATGAAACTGGGCAACGGCCTCGACCCGAGCGTGGAGATGGGCCCGCTGATTTCCGCGCGCCAGCAGGAGCGGGTCTACCGCTACATCGAAACGGGCCGGGACAGCGGCGCGACCATCGCCTGCGGCGGCGAACAGTTCGGGCCGGGGTTCTTCGTCAAGCCGACGGTGATCGTCGATGTCGATCAGAAGCACCCGCTGGTGCAGGAGGAAATCTTCGGCCCGGTGCTGGTGGCGATTCCGTTCGATGACGAAGCCGACGCGCTGCGCATGGCCAACGACAGCCCTTACGGCCTGGGCGCCAGCATCTGGTCGAACGACCTGGCGGCGGTGCACCGGATGATTCCGCGGATCAAGTCAGGTTCAGTGTGGGTCAACTGCCACAGCGCGCTGGATCCGGCGCTGCCGTTCGGCGGCTACAAGATGTCCGGGGTCGGGCGGGAGATGGGCCATGCGGCGATCGAGCATTACACCGAGCTGAAGTCGGTGCTGATCAAGCTGTAACAACCCTGTGGGAACCAGCCTGCTGGCGATGGCGTCAGTGAAGGCGCCGCGTGGCCGGGGCAGTACCGCATCGCTTTGCAGTGACCGCACACTCAGGGCGCTACTGCCTTGCCCTGCGGAGTCTGGACTGACGCTATCGCCAGCAGGCTGGCTCCCACAGGGATCTCAGGTGAATGAAGGATCCGAGTTCACAGCAGAAACCCGCGAAGAGGCCCGGCCTGCCGACACAGGGCTCAAGGCTTGAACCCTTGGGCCAGCAGCCACCCGCGCACCGCCCGCCCCTGCTCCGCCGTCAAGCCGGCCAGCACCCGCTGAGCCGGCTCGGTGCGCAACCGCCGCACCAGTGCCGCCACCTCCACCCCGTGCACATGCCAGATCCCCAACGGCTGATCCGGCGTCACCACCACTTCGGCCTCATCGACAAACCCGTCGTGCAGCACCGGCATCCGCTCGATCCGCAGCGCAGTGAAGTCCGCCGTCAGGTGAGCCTCCTCGGCATCCGGCCACTGCCGTCGCGCTTGCCAGAACGGCCGGTCCGGCCAGCGCCGCTCGTCGGCATAGAAATCCCGGCCGATGCGCGCGAAGCGCAGGAACAGCTGCTCCACCCGCTGCCGGTGAAAGCGCTGCGCCAGCGCCGCCCGTTCCGGCTTGCGCAGCAGCGTGTTGATCACCGCCGGCGCCTGCAACGCCGAGGACAGCGACTGGAAGATCCCGTTGCCGGACAACGGATCCACCGCCATCGCCGCATCGCCGACGCGGATCCAACGCTCGCCGCAGACCTGCGGCGCCAGGATCGCCGTGCTGCTGCGGGCATGCAGCTGCAGGTCGGTCACGGCTTCATCGCCGAAGAATGTCCGCGCCAGCGGCGATGCCCTCCGCCGCTCCCGGCAGTAATCAAGCAATTGCGCCTTGCCCGGCAACTGCGCGCTGGCCACGTCCACCGTCCATTGCCAGTAACACTGGCCGTCGGCCCGACGCGCCATCCAGGCCCAGCCGTCCGCCAGGCTTTCCACGGCGCTGGCCGTCTCGCCCGGCGCCCCTTGCCAGCGATTGAGCAGGCTGACCGTCTCGGGCCCGCGCACGCCCTTGCCGGACGCCGGCGCCTGACGTCCGCGGGCCTCCACCAGAAAGTCCGCCGCCAGTGCCTGGCCGCCGTCCAGTTCGACCCGATGGCTCTCCGCCGAAGACTGCACGTTCAGCACCCGTCCTTCGATCACCTCGACACCGGCCAGGCGCAGGTCTTCGCGCAACCCCCGGTCGAAGGCCGGGCGATCCAGCAAAAATTCGATGTTCTGCGCGTGCCGCTGGCCGTTCCAGATCACGTGCCTTTGAGACGGCAACGTCGCCTCCCCCAGCGCCCGCTCCAAGCCTGCGCCGCGCAAGGCCTCCAGCACCCGCTGCGAGACCCCTTCCAGCGCCGCGAAACGCCGCCATTCGCTGACCAGCGTCACCGCGTGGCCCAGGCGCCGCAGCCCCAGCGCCACCGCCGCACCGGCAGGCCCCGCCCCGAGGATCAGGATCCGTGCGGTCATGGGCCGAGCCGCCGTTCAGGGCCGCGATAACGGGCATTCGCACGCAGCCATTCCAGGATCTGGGCGTTGCTCGCCTCCGGGTTCGCCGACAGGAACCCACCGATGTGCCCGCTCAACGCCGCGCACCCCAGGCTGGCGCCCGACTGCCCCGGATACGTGCCGTGCACACACGCGGCGAAATCCGCCTGTGCGCTGTCGAGCCACGACCATTGCCCGTCGGTGCAGCGGGCGTCGCCGGTCACCCGCAGCACCTGCGGATAGCTCGCCGGGAACACCGCCGCGCCCTGGGCCGGGCTCGACGCGCACACCAGCACCCCGCGGGCCACCGCCGCCGCGCAGGCCTCACGCAGCAGGCTGCGGTCCTGGCGCAGGCCGAGGCTCAGGTTGATCAGGCGCACGTCCTGCGCGACCAGCCAATCGATGGCGGCGGCGATCTGCCAGGCGCTGGTGACGCCGCGCCGGTCGAACACCTGCGCCACGCACATCCGCGCATCCGGAGCGCGGCGGCTGATGGCGTCGAACACGGCGGTGCCGTGGCCGAGGGGATCGTCCGCCGGATCCGACTGCGCCAGCCCCTCGTCCGCCAGCATGAAGCGCTGCCCGACCAGCACCCGATCCCGCTGCGGCGCCGAATGCCCGCTGTCCACCACGCCGATCCGCAGTTCAGGTTTCATGCCGCACCGTTTTCGCAGCGGGCTCCGGACACCAGCACACCGTCGACCAACTCGAAGCGCAGGTCGGCATCGGCCAGGGTCGAGGGCCGATGGCTGATCAGGATCCGCGTGCGTCCGGCAAACAGGCGGTCGATGGCCTCGATCACTTCGCGTTCGGTGGCTTCGTCCACCGCCGAGGTGGCCTCGTCGAGCACCAGGATCTGCGGATCCTGCAGCAACGCCCGGGCGATGGCGATCCGTTGTTTCTGACCGCCGGACAATTGCTGGCCGCGCTCGCCCAGCGGGCTGTCGAGGCCTTCGGGCAGCGAGGCGACCAGGCTGTCGAGCTGCGCCAGCCGCGCCACCTCGGCCACCGCCTCGCGGCCGGCGTCCGGCACCGCGTAGGCCAGGTTGTCCGCGAGGCTGCCGCGAAACAGCACGATGTCCTGGCTGACCACGGCGATGCGCCGACGCAACGCGAACAGGTCCAGCTCGCGCAGATCCACCCCGCCGAGCAGCACCCGGCCGGACTGCGGATCGTGGTGGCGCTGCAGCAGATCGATCAGCGTGGACTTGCCGACACCGGACGCGCCGCTCAAGGCCACCTTCACCCCGGCAGGAATCGTCGCCTCGATCCCGCGCAAGGTGCCGGCCCGCCCCGGATGGCTGAAGTGCACCTGCTCGAAACGCAGTTCGGCGCTGGTCGGCAGCGGCTGAGGCGCGTCCGGCGTACGCACGGTCGGCGCTTCGCCGCGCAGCTCCATGACCCGGCCGAGGCTGACGGTCATGCGCTGGATCGCCACGTACAGCCCGAGCAGGCTCTGCACCGGTCCGACGGCCATGCCCAGATAAGTGGAAAACGCGATCAGCGCGCCCAGTTGCCAGGTGCCCTGCACCACCCAATAGCCGCCGATCAGGAACGCGCAGGCCCGGGACAGCGAGGTCAATGTCCCCGGCACCGCCTGGGTGAAGAACTCCGTGACCTGCAGGCGCAGCAACTGGTTCATGTAGCCCTGCCCGAGGGTTTCCAGGCGCCGCGCCTCGCGTTGCTGCTGACCGGCGGACTGGATGAACTTCATCACCGGCAAGGTCTCGACCATGAACGACGACATGTCCGCCGAACGCTCGCGCAAGCGCCGCACATCGCGCTCGACCTTGCGCCGCATCCAGCGCAGCCACACGACGTCGAGCGGAATCAGCACCAGCGCCAGCAGCGAGAGTTTCCACGACAGCGTCAGCAGCATGGCGATGGCCGCCACCAGCCCGATCACGCTCGACACCGCCGAGAACAGCGAGTCCACGGCAAAGCGCTGGATCTCCGCCACGTCGCCGTCCAGGCGCGACATCAGGTCGCCGATCCGCCGCTGGCCGTAGAAGCCCGGCGACAGGGTCTGCAAATGCCGGTAGAGGTCGTCGCGCAGGGCGAACAGGATCCGCCCGGACAGCCGCGTGTGCAGGTAGCGGTTGATTCCCGACAGCGCCGTGCCGAGCAGCCCGGCGACGATCATCAATACCGCGATCAGCACCAGCACCGGGAAGTTGCGCGCCAGCAGGCCGTCGTCGATCAGCAGCTTGACCAGCCACGGCTGCACCAGCACCAGCAGCGACGCGCACACCGAAAGCCCCAGCAGGCCGGCAATCGCCCAGCGCTGCGGCCGCACGAAACCGTACAGCCAGCGCAGCGCCGCGTGCAGTGCGGCAGGGTTCTGGCTGTCGATCAGCCGCACGATCAGGCGCTGCATCACGGGCGCAACTGTTTGAGTTTGCGGTACAGGGTCGCGCGGCTGATGCCCAAGGCGTCGGCCGCCGCGGAAACGTTGCCCTGGTGGGTGTCGAGGGACTGGCGGATCAGGTCCAGCTCGTTCTCGCGCAGGCTGCCGGCCTGGGGCTTGTCGGTGTCGGTCAGTTCGTCCAGCAGGCTGTCGGGCAGGTGATCGAGGGTCAGCACGGTCTCGCCCGGTTCGCGCATGGCCAGCGCGGTGCGCAGCACCATTTCCAGTTGGCGGATGTTGCCCGGCCAGTGATAGGCGGCAAGCAGCCGGGCCAGCTCATCGTGCAGCACCGCGTGCGGCGCATCGAGCTTGCCCAGCAGGCGGGCGACCAGTGCGCTGAAGTCTTCGCGCTCGCGCAGGGCCGGCAGCTTCACACTGATGCCGTTGACCCGGTAGAACAGGTCTTCGCGAAACTGCTTGTCCTCGACCTGGCGCTTGAGGTCGCGGTGGGTGGCGCAGATCAGCGCCACGTCGATGTCTTGCTCTTCGCCGGCGCCCAGCGGCGCCACCTTGCGGTCCTGCAGCACCCTCAGCAGCCGTGCCTGCAACGCCAGCGGCATGTCGCCGATCTCGTCGAGGAACAGCGTGCCGCCGTGGGCCTGCTGCAGGCGCCCGACCATGCCGCCCCGGCGCGAACCGGTGAACGCGCCTTCGCGGTAGCCGAACAGTTCCGATTCGATCAGCCCTTCGGGAATGGCCGCGCAATTGACCGCGACGAACGGCTTGTCGCAACGGCTGCCGGCCATGTGCAGGGCCCGGGCGATCACTTCCTTGCCGGTGCCGGTTTCACCCAGCAACAGCACCGGCAGTTCATTGGCCAAGCCTTGGCGGGCCATGCGCAAGGCGCGGGCATAACGGGCGTTGCCGCCGGCCAGGGCGTCCAGGTCCGGTTGCGGTTTGACAGCCTTCGCCACGCTGCGCGGCGGGCCGCCGAGGTTGACCGAGCGGGCCGGGGCGCGCAGGGTCCTGTAGAAGAATTCGCCCTTGGCGGTCTGCACGCTGCCGACCCCGCCCTGTTGCAGTCGGGTCAGCAGTTGCACGCCATCGACGCCGAGAAACTCTTCGCAGCGCCGCCCGACCAAGGCCGAACGTTCGGCCCCCAGCAACTGGCAGCCCTGGGCGCTGACCGCCAGCACCTGCCCGCCGAGACTGACCGCCAACAGCCCTTGCCAAGGCGATTCGAGGTACTGCCGGCGGCTGTGGAACGCCAGCACGATCTGATCGGGAAAGCTGTTGCAAAACACCCGGCTCTCGATCTGGCTGACCGCCATGGCCAGCAGCGCGGTGCTGTCGTGCACGCGGCCGAGCGGGCCTTCGCGGGTCAGGTCGAGGACGCCGAGGATGTCGCCTTGAGGGCAATGGATCGGCACCGAGGTGCAGGAGAAATCGGTGAGGCGGTCCAGGTAATGCTCGCCGCAGTCGATCAGGGTCGGCCGGGCTTCGACCAGCGCCGTGCCCAGGGCATTGGTGCCGCGCGCCGCCTCGCTCCAGCAGGCGCCGAGGGTGATGTCCTGCAGGCCGCTGCCCTTGAGCCGGTCGGCCCGGCCCTCGACCGCCAGGATGGTGGCGTCGGCGTTGGCCAGGATGATCAGGCCTTCCTTGCCCTGGCGCCCGGCCAGGTAATCGATGGCCGGTATCGCCGCGTCGATCAGCAAGCGATTGTTCGCCAGCAGCACCTCCAGGCTCGCGCCGGACTCCAGCGCCAGTTCATGCTTGGCGTTGAAATGCACGCCGTGGCTCAGGCTGCGCCGCCACGAGGCGTCGATCTCGGCACGCAGCACGCCGTCGGGGACTTGCCCATCCAGGTGCAGGCGCTCCCGGGCCAGCCGGGCTTCGTGGTGGGGCTTGGGTTCGGTGTTTTTTATTAGAGTCATCAAGCGCTCCGGAGCGGTCCGCTTTGCGCTTTCTCAAGCGCCCTGACGCCAATGTTTACGTTAACGTCAGGGCAATGGCAATAGCCTTATGGCGCCTGGGTTGCGGCATTGAATGAACATTCCCGGTTTCATCCAAGTCCGCTGTGAGAGCAGGTGGCTTGTCCTGTGGCGTCCTCACTGACGCCATCGCCAGCAGGCTGGCTCCCACACGTGATGTGCAACACACAAAAACTGTGGGAGCCAGCCTGCTGGCGATGACGTCGTTGAGGCAACGAAAGACTCAAAGCTGCCACACCTGGGCATTCACAAAGAACGCCCGCGCATTGTCTTCCAGGCTCTCCAGGTGATACCCGCCCTCCTGCACGATCAGGCACGGCAGCCCCAGGCTGCGGATGCGCTCGCCCAGCGCGGCGAACCCTTCACGGGTCACCGCCACCTTGCTCTGGGGATCGAGTTCATAGATGTCGAACCCCAGCGACAGCACCAGCACCTGCGCCCCGAACCCGCGCACCGCCGCCAGCGCCACATCCAGTTGAGCAAGGAAATCCGCCTCGCTCGCCCCATGGGCCATCGGCAGGTTGAGGTTGAAGCCCTCCCCCGCGCCGACGCCGCGCTCGTCGGCGAACCCGGCCACGCCCGGATAGAAGTTGGTCGGGTCGCCGTGCACCGAGACGTAGAGCACGTCGTCGCGGTCGTAGAAGATTTCCTGGATGCCCTGGCCGTGGTGCATGTCGGTGTCGAGCACCGCGACCTTGCCGAAGGCGCCGCGCAGCACCTGCGCCGCCACCGCCGCGTTGTTCACGTAGCAGAAGCCCCCCGCCGCTTCGGCGCGGGCGTGATGCCCCGGCGGGCGGCACAGGGCATAGGCCGCCGGTTCGCCGTCGATCAGCGCCTGCGCCCCGGCCACCGCGCATTGCGCCGACCAGTAGGCCGAGCGCCAGGTCTGTTCGCCGACCGGGCAACTGCCGTCGGCCAGGTAACGCGCAGCCTGGGCGAGCACGCCGCGCAAAGCGTTGGGCTCACGCACGAAGATGTTCGACATCACCTCGTCGCCCCAGTCTTCGGGGATCTCTTTCCAGCGCGCATGGGCCTCCTGCAAGAAGGCCAGATAGGGCGCGCCGTGCACCGCCAGCAACGGCGCGAGGCCGGCATCGGCTGGTGGCTCGACGGCAAAGCCCAGACCGTGGGCGGCCTGGACCAGCCGCTGCGCGCGCTCGGGGACTTCCTGGGGCGTGCGCATCTGCCCGCGGGAGTAGTAGCTGCGAGGATGGTGAAGCAATTGTTCGGGGTGGAAAAAACTGCGCATGGGGCGAAATTCCTGTCTGTCCGCGTGAGGCATGAGGTCGGCTGCAATCCCTTGTGGGAGCCAGCCTGCTGGCGATAGCGGTGTGTCATCAAAATGAGGGGTTGCTGATCGGGCCCTATCGCCAGCTGGCTGGCTCCCACAGTTTTGTTTGCGACACCGTCCCGTTTGGCGTACGCGGTTCCTGTGGGAGCGGGCTTGCCCGCGAAGGCGTCGGTCGGGACGCTATTTATTCCGCCCGTCCGGCACGGGCCAGCACGGCGTTGAGCAACACGTCGGTGCCCTGGCGAACGTCATCGGGCAGCACGTCTTCGGCCTCGTTGTGGCTCAGGCCGCCGACGCACGGGATGAACACCATCGCCGTCGGGCAATGCCGGGCCAGGTGGATCGCGTCATGGCCGGCGCCGCTGACGATCGATTGCTGAGCGTAGCCCAGCGCATCGACGGCCTCCTGCACCGCCGCCACGCACCCGGCGTCGAACGGTGTGGCCGGGCTGATCCAATGCGGCGTGACGGTGAGGGTCAGGCCCCGCCCGTCGGCGATGGCCTGCAAGCGTGCGCGCACCTGCGCTTCCATCGCCGCGATGGCATCGTCACGGTGATGGCGCAAATCGACGGTGAAGTTCACAAGGCCCGGAATGGTGTTGCGCGACGACTTGCTGATGGACAGCTCGCCCACGGTGGTCAGGCCCTCTGGCGCGAAATCCGCCGCCAGCCCTTCGATGGCCTGGATCATCCGCGCCACCCCGTACAAGGCGTCCTTGCGCAGCGCCATCGGCGTGGTGCCGGCATGGGCGGCCATGCCTTCCACCCGCACGTCGAGCCAACGGATCGCCTGGCCGCCCGTCACCACGCCGATGCTCTTGGCGTTGTCCTCAAGGATCGGCCCCTGCTCGATGTGCGCCTCGAAATAGGCATCGACCTTGCCGCCCAACGGACGACTCCCGGCGTAACCGGTGCCCTGCAGGGCCTGGGCAACGCTGATGCCGTCGGCGTCGCGCACCGCCAGCGCGGCGTCCAGTTCCATGAGACCGGTGAACACCGCCGAGCCGAACATCGCCGGGGTGAACCGGGCGCCCTCCTCGTTGGTCCACACCGCCACCTCCAGGGGTTTGCGGGTCTTGATGTTCAGGTCATTGAGGCGACGCACCACTTCCAGCCCGGCGAGCACCCCATAGACGCCGTCGAAGCGTCCGCCCTCGGGCTGGGTGTCGAGGTGGCTGCCCATCATCACAGGCGCGGCGTCCGGGTCGGTGCCGGGGCGGCGGGCAAACAGGTTGCCGATGGCATCGACGCTCACGGTCATGCCCGCCTCGCGGCACCAATGGGCGAACAGTTCGCGACCGGCCTTGTCTTCGTCGCTCAGCGCCAGCCGGCAACTGCCGCCCCGGGCCGTCGCACCGATTTCGGCCATGGCCATCAGGCTCGCCCACAGGCGTTCACCGTTGATCTTCAGCATGAAACTCTCCAGAACAGTCATCAGGCGCGGACCGTTTCCGCGCGGTGGGCATGGGCGTGACGGCACGCCAGCGACAGCACGCAGACCAGCGAAACGGCGGCGATCAGGCTGTAGAACACCGCCATCGGCCACCACTGGCCGGTGAACCGGTGCGCCAGCATCGTGCCGATCAGCGGCGTCAGGCCGCCGGCCAGCGCGCCGCAGACCTGATAGGCCAGCGAAATCGCGGTGTAGCGCACGCGGGTCTCGAACATGCCGCTGACGTAACCGGCGATCACCGCATAGAACGAGGCCATGCACACCACGGCCAGGGCGATGCCGAGGATGATCAAAGGCGCCTGGGCCGAACTGACCAGCACGAACATCGGGTACGGCGACGCCATCGCCAGCAGCGACACCAGGCACAGGAACCGCGTCGCGCCGATTTTCTCGGCCATCCACGCCGCCAGCGGCTGGATGCAGAACTGGATGATCGCGACGAAGAACAGGCACTCCAGGATCAGCGAGCGCGGCAACGCCAGTTGCTGGGTGGTGTAGGCGATCATGAAGGTGTTGGTGAAATACACCCCGGCGATGCCCAGGGTGTTGGCGCCGATGCACAGCAGCAGCGGCCGCCACGCGGTGCGCAGCACTTCCATCACCGGCGCCTGCTCCTTGCGGGCCTGTTGCCGGGCCTGCTCGCGGCCGGCGAGGAACTCCGGCGATTCGTTCACCCCCAGACGAATGGCCAAACCGACCACCAGCAACAACGCGCTGGCCAGGAACGGCACCCGCCAGCCCCAGCTCATCAGGTCCTCCTCCGGCAGGCGGGTCACGGCGCTGAACGCCAACAGCGACAGAATCAAACCTGCAGGACTGCCCAACTGCGCAAACGACGCGAAGAAATTGCGCCGGCCTTTCGGCGCATGCTCGCCGGCCATCAGCACCGCCCCGCCCCACTCGCCGCCGACGGCGATGCCCTGGACGACGCGCAGCAAAATCAACAGCACCGGCGCGGTCGCGCCGATCTGCCCGTAGGTCGGCAGCAGGCCGATGCATACGGTGACCACGCCCATCATCAGCAGCGTGATGACCAGCGATTTCTTGCGCCCGATGCGGTCGCCGATGTGGCCGAACACGATCCCGCCCAGCGGCCGGGCGAAGAAGCCCACCGCGAACGTGCCGAAGGCGGCCATGGTGCTGAACAGCGGATCGCCGGAGGGGAAGAACAAGGCGCCGAACACCAGCGCGGCGGCCGTGGCGTAGATGTAAAAGTCGTACCACTCGATCATCGTGCCGATGAAGGCGGCGGCCGCCGCACGGCGCGGCTGGTTCGAAGCGTGGGGCTTCATGGGGTCGGGCTCCTTTGGTTATTTTTCTGGCAGGAGTTGAACGGCAAATCGGGGCGCTCTGCTGGCGCCTGGCGTGGAGTGATTTATCGTCCCGGGGCTATGATCAGTCAATTTTCTATTTATTATTCCGATTATTACGCCACCTTATAATCGAGGGCCGCCATGGCCGAACGCGACCTGCAACGCCTGCTCAACGACCGCCTCGACTGGAACCTGCTGCGCACCTTCCGCGTGATCGGCCAGGAACTGAGCATCAGCCGCGCCGCCGCGCGCCTGCACCTGACCCAACCGGCGGTGAGCCAGGCCCTCAAGCGCCTGGAAGAACAGCTGGGCCGCCAACTGATCGCCCGGCGCGGCCCGCGCTTCGCCCTCACCGAGGTCGGCGAACAGCTGTTGGCGCTGGCCGGCGAAATCTACGGCCAGGTGTCCCAGGTCAGCAGCCTGCTGGGCGAGCCGGCGGACGAAGTGATCGGCAAGGTGCGGCTGTTGATCATCAGCCGGATCTTTTCCGAGCGTTTCGACGATTTCCTCGCCGACTTTCACCGCCAATTCCCCCGGGTGGATCTGGAGGTGGAGGTGATGCGCAGCTCGGACATCGTCAGCGCCCTGCAAGAGAAGACAGCGACCCTGGGCCTGAGCCTCAACCGCCGCGCGCAGCCGCGCCTGGAACAGCGCCTATTCCTGCGCCAGCGCTATGCGTTCTTCTGCGGCAAGCACCACCCGCTGTTCCGGCGGCAAGACGTCAGCCAAAGCGATCTGCAGCGCGAGAATTTCGTCAGTTTCACCAGCGACCAGATCGGCGGGATGCTCTCGCCGCTGACCATTTTCCGCGATCAGCAGGGCTTCAGCGGGCGCATCGTCGCCTCCTCGCCGAGCCTGGAGGAAGTCCGGCGACTGGTGATCGCCGGGTTCGGCATCGGCTGCCTGCCCGAGCACGTGGTGGCGGCGGACGTCGAGGCCGGATTGCTCTGGCGCCTGCCGCCCCACGAGGGAATCGCCGATGTCGACATCCACATGCTGTGGAACCGCGAGCAACGCATGAGCCGCGCCGAAACGCTGTTCATCGAACGCTTGCAGGCGTGCCTGGCGGATCAGTAGCCGAGCAGGCGATCCGCGCTGTTCAGCAGCGGCTCGCCGGCGTTCAGGCGCCGGACGTTCTCGGCGATCTGCTCGGCGATGCAATCATGGGACGCCGCCGACGCCATGTGCGGCGTGACCGTGACGCCGGGGGTCGTCCACAGCGGATGGTCGGCGGGCAGCGGTTCCCGTTCGAACACATCGAGCAGCGCACCGCGCAGTTTTCCGTCGGCCAACGCCTGTTGCAGGTCATCGGCGTTCAGGTGCGCGCCGCGCCCGACGTTGACCAGCGCGGCGCCGTCGGCCAAGCGTTCGAACGTGCGGCGGTTGAGGATGCCACGGGTCTCGGCCGTCAGCGGCAGCAGGTTGACCAGCAGTTCCACCCCGTCCAGGAACGGGTCGAAGGCCCCGGCGCCGGCGAACGTCTGCACGCCGGGCAACGCCTTGGCGCTGCGGGCCCAGCCGCGCACGTCGTAACCGGCGCCGGCCAGATCCTGCGCAATCGCGCTGCCGAGCGAGCCGAGCCCCATCACCCCGACCCTGAAGCGGCTCGCCGGACGTTGCGGCGGCCGCTCCCAATGTCGGTCCGCCTGATGGCCGAGCACGCGGTCGAACCCCCGGTGATAGTGGATCACCGCCCAGCGCACGTATTCGGTCATGCCTTGGCGGTGGCCGGGATCGACCACCCGGCACACCGGCAAGTCCGGACACGACGGGTCGTGCGCCAGGTGATCGATGCCGGCGGCGACCGAGTGGATCACCTGCAGGTTCGGCAACGCGGCGAGGCTGCCCGGCAACGGAAACCAGCACGCCGCCACCTGCGCCCGGATCGCCTGCGGATCTTCGGCCAACACTGCCGACAAGTGCGGCGCACGACGGGCGAAAGCGTCCTGCAATTGCGCGAGCAGCAGCGTGTCGCGGGACAGCAGCGCCACCGTGTTCATGTCGGCGCTCAAGATGTGTAGGACTCGCGCTGGGATTCGATCAGGGTCAATGCGGCCTCCCAGGCCAGGTCGATGATGTTGTCCTGCTCGTCGCGGTCGAACTGCTCGGCGGTGTGGGCACAGACCTCCGGCGACGGGAAGTGCAGCTCCGAACCGCCGGCCAGCGCCTGCACCTGGGCCTGGCAGGCGCGCTCCAGGAAGTGGATTTCCTGAAACGCCTGGGCCACGCCGGAACCGCCCACCAGCAACCCGTGGTTGCGCAGGATCATCGCCCGGTGCGGGCCGAGATCGGCGATCAGGCGCTCGCGCTCGTCCAGCGACAGCGCGATGCCTTCGTAGGTGTGGTAAGCCAGTTTTCCGTAGAACTTCAGCGCATGCTGGCTGATCGGCAGCAACCCGTGCTTCTGCGCCGCCACCGCCATGCCGGCGGCGGTGTGGGTGTGGATCACGCAGTTCAGGTCCGGGCGCGCCATGTGGATCGCCGAATGAATGACGAAACCGGCGGCGTTGACCCGGTGCCCGGCGTAGGCGGGATCGACGATGCGGCCGTCCTGATCGATCCGCACCAGGTCGGAGGCGCGCATGCGGTCGAAAATCACCCCGTAGCGGTTGATCAGGAAATGATGCTCCGGCCCCGGAATGCGCAGGGTGATGTGCGTGTCGATCAGGTCGGTCATGCGAAAGTGCGCGATCAGGCGATACAGCGCGGCCAGCTCGCAGCGCGCCTGCCATTCGACCGGATCGGTTTGGGCCGTTCTACTCATAAAAGCACTCACGAATACACCTCTTTGTTGGAATGAAGGACGGCGGGATTGGCGCGCAGCCGGGCGAGGCCGCAGACACCGATCAGAGACAGGGCCGACAGCAGCGTGAAAAACACCGCCAGCGGCAGCCACTGCCCGGAAAACCTGTTGGCCAGCAGCGTACCGATCAGCGGCGTGGTGCCGCCGGCGACGGCGCAGCTCAGCTGATAGGCGATGGAAATCCCCGAATAGCGCAGATGCACCGGGAACGCCTGGGTCATGTAACCGGCGATCACCGCGTACAGCGCCGACAGGATCACCACCGCCACGGCGATGCCTAGGGTCATCAGCACGATGTTCTGCGTGCCGACCAGCAAGAACATCGGGTACGGCGTGACCATGCACAGCAACGCGACCAGCGTCAGGAACCGGCCCTCGCCGATGCGCTCGGCCAGCAACGCCGACAACGGCTGCGACAGCAACTGAATGACCGTCACCAGAAACAGGCAATCGAGAATCGTCGCCCTCGGAATGCCCTGGTACTGGGTGACGTAAGTGATCATGAAGGTGTTGGTGAAGAAGAACCCGGCCGAGCCGATGGTGACGGCGGCGGCCGCGAACAGGATCTGCCGCCAGCACTGACGGATCACATCCTTCACCGGTTGCCGGGCTGTCTGGTTGCTGGCTTTGGCCTTGGCGAACTCCGGCGACTCGTGCACGCCGGAGCGGATCATCAGCCCGACCGTCATCAACACGCCGCTGGCCAGGAACGGCAGGCGCCAACCCCAGGCCAGAAAGTCTTCCGGCTCCAGCGACGTCACCAGGCGGAATGCGATCAACGCCAGCAGCAACCCGGCGGGACTGCCCAGTTGGGCGAACGACGCATAGAACGTCTTGCGCTTGGCCGGGGCGTGCTCACTGGCCATCAGCACCGCCCCGCCCCATTCGCCGCCCACGGAAATGCCTTGGATGAGGCGAAGCACGATCAGGCCCACGGGCGCCCAGATGCCGACGCTGGCATAGCTGGGCAGCAGGCCGATGCCGGTGGTGGCCAACCCCATCAGGGCCATGGTCACCAGCAGCATTTTCTTGCGCCCGAGGCGGTCGCCCAGATGGCCGAACACCATGCCGGCCATGGGGCGGGCGATGAAACCGACGGCAAAGCTGCCGAACGCGGCAAGGGTGCTGGTCACCGGATCGCCGCTGGGGAAAAACACCTGTCCGAGCACCAGGGCGGCGGCCGTGGCGTAGATGTAGAAATCGTAGAACTCGATGGTCGTGCCGATGAAGGCAGCGGCGGCGGCACGGCGCGGCTGAGCGGTGGTGTGCATGCAAGAACCCTGTGTATTTATAGTTTTGGGCAGGTGTCGAAGCGGCTGACGGTGGCGCTCTGTGGCGCTTGTGGGCTTTATCGCTTCCGTGAAAGGATTAGTCAATTTTCAAAAACTTATCCTTACTATTAGCCCTGCTACTACATGGAGCGTGCATGACCTCGACTTCCCCCCCTTGGGCGGGCCGCCGCTTTCTCAACGACCGTCTCGACTGGAACCTGCTGCGCACCTACCTGGTGATCGGCCAGGAAGGCAGCATGAGCCGCGCCGCCGCCCGGCTGCACATCACCCAGTCGGCGGTCAGCCAGGCGCTAAAACGGCTCGAAGAACAACTGGATTGCGTGCTGATCGCCCGCAGCGGGCGGCGGTTCGACCTGACGGAGACCGGGGAAGAAGTCCTGCGCATCGCCGCCGACATCTACGGCGACATTTCACGGTTGGGGACGGTGGTGGAGAACCGCCACGACGACGTGGTCGGCAAGATCCGCATCCTCACCGTCAGCGGTGTGCAGGCGCGGCATTACGACGAGTTCCTCGCTGACTTCCATGAAACCCACCCGAAAATCGAGCTGGAAGTCGAAGTGATGGGCAGCTCGGACATCATCAGTTCCCTGCTGCAGAAAACCGCCACAGTGGGCGTCGGCCTGTGTCGTTTGCCGCAGCCACGGCTTGAGCAGCGGGTGCTGTTCCGCGAGCGTTACGCGTACTTTTGCGGACAGCGGCATCGACTGTTCGGACAGGAGAATCTGACCCTTGAGCAGCTTGCGGCGGAAAACTTCGTCAGCTTCACCAGCGACCAGCTCGGCGGCAACCTTTCACCGCTGACACTGTTCCGTGATCAGCAGGGTTTCACCGGCAAGATCGTCGCCTCATCCACCAGTTTCGAAGAGATTTACCGCCTGATCTGCGCAGGGTTCGGCATCGGCTGCCTGCCGGTGCACTTGGTGCGGCGGGATGTCGAGCAAGGTTTGCTCTGGCGTTTGCCGCCGGAAGACGGGGTGGTGGATTTCGATATCCAGCTGCTGTGGAACCGCAAACAGAAGATGACCCAGGCCGAGACCGTGTTCCTCGACAGCTTCCAGCACATGCTCAGCCTGCGTGAGCCTGTGCTGTAAGCTGCGTCGGATCAAACGTGAGGGTCGCCCTGGGGCTTGGTCGGCGCGGCATACTGCGGCTTGAGGTGGCCGTCCTGATCGAGCAGCCAGGCATCCATGATCTGCCGCACGACGGGACCTGCGACCCGGCCGCCCGCCTCGCCGTTCTCGATCATCACCGAAATCACGATCTGCGGATGCTCCGCCGGGGCGAAGCCGACGAACAACGCGTTGTCGCGGTGACGTTCCAGGGTTTTCTCGCGGTTGTAGCGCTCGCCCTGCTTGATCGCCACCACCTGCGCCGTGCCGCTCTTGCCGGCGATGCGGTACTGCGCGCCAGCCGCCGCCGCGCGGGCGATGCCGCGGGCATCGTGCATCACCATCTGCATGCCGTGGTTGACCTGCTCCCAGTCGCGCGGATCCTTGAGCAGGATGTTCGGCATCGGGTGCTCATCCACCGGCGCGACCCCGTCGACCGTCTTGGCCAGGTGCGGACGGTTCCACACGCCTTTGTTGGCGATCAGCGCCGTGGCCTGAGCCAGCTGCAACGGTGTGACCTGCATGTAGCCCTGGCCGATGCCGAGGATCACCGTCTCACCCGGGAACCAGGCCTGACGGCGGGTGGCGCGCTTCCAGGCCTGTGAAGGCATCAGGCCGGGGGACTCTTCGAACATGTCCAGCGAGACCTTTTCGCCAAGGCCGAACATCGCCATGTAATCGTGCAGGCGGTCGATGCCGAGCTTGTGCGCCAGGTCGTAGAAGTAGGTGTCGTTGGAGCGCATGATCGCCGCGTCCATGTCCACCCAGCCGTCGCCGCTGTGGTTCCAGTTGCGGTACTTGTGGTCGTAGTCCGGCAGTTGGTAGTAACCGGGGTCGAAGACTCGGGTCTGCGGCGTCACGATGCCGGCATCGAGCCCGGCGATGGCCACTTCCGGCTTGATGGTCGAGCCCGGCGCATAGAGGCCCCGCAGCACACGGTTGAACAGTGGCCGGTCGATGGAGTCACGCAGCGCCGAATACTCCTTGGAGCTGATGCCCGTCACGAACAGGTTCGGGTCGAAGCTCGGGTTGCTGACCATGGCCAGCACTTCACCGGTGGCCGGATCCAGCGCCACCACCGAGCCGCGACGATCCCCCAGGGCCGCTTCGGCCGCTTCCTGGAGCTTGACGTCCAGACTCAGGACGATGTTCTTGCCCGGCACCGGATCGGTGTGTTTGAGCACACGCAGGACACGGCCCTGGGCGTTGGTCTCAACTTCCTCATACCCGACGTGACCATGCAGCTGCGCCTCGTAGAAGCGCTCGATGCCGGTCTTGCCGATGGACTGGGTGCCGCGGTACTCGACGGAATCGAGGGTCTTGGATTCTTTTTCGTTGATTCGCCCGACGTAGCCGATGGAGTGGGCGAAATGTGCGCCAAGCGGGTAGTGACGGACGAACTGAGGCTCAACGTCCAGGCCCGGCAAGCGGAACTCGTTCACCGCCAGTACGGCGATCTGTTCCTCTGTGAGCTCGTAGAACAGCGTCACCGGAGTGAACGGATGGCGCGACTGCTTCATGGCCTTGTCGAACACCGTGCGGTCTTCGGCGGGGAGGTGCAGAAGGTCGATGACCTCATCCAGTTCCTGGCTGACGTTGGTGGCGCGTTCGCGGGTGATGGTCAGGTTGTAGCTGGGGCGGTTGTCGGCGAGCAGTACGCCGTTGCGGTCATAGATCAGGCCGCGGGTGGGCGGGATCGGCAGGACGTGCACGCGGTTGTTTTCGGAGATGGTGGAGTGGTAGTCGAATTCCACCACTTGCAGGATGTACAGGCGCACCACCAGTGCACAACTGATCGCGAAAACAAACAGTGCGCAGGCGATCAGCCGTTTGTTGACCAGACGCGTCTCTTTCTCGTGATCCTTGATCGGGATGGGTTCGGGCATTTCTGCAGCCACTCTTTGACAAAATGAGCGCCGATCCGTGGGCGTGACATCAGTCCGTTAAAAAACGAGCTGCACCATACCAAAAACTGTCGGGTCACTTCAGAAGGAATTCCTTCAACGGTGGTGCCAGCACGACGGCTGGATGCGCTCAGGAACTTTCCTGCGGGCAAAACAAAACCCCAACCGCTTTCGCAGTTGGGGTTCCGGAATTTAATCTTGACGATGACCTACTCTCACATGGGGAAACCCCACACTACCATCGGCGATGCATCGTTTCACTTCTGAGTTCGGGATGGGATCAGGTGGTTCCAACGCTCTATGGTCGTCAAGAAATTCTGTGTGCCGGTCCGCGCCCTGGGGCCCGTGCCGACGAATGGGTATGTGACAGCTTTGTGCGTTTGGCGAACTTTCGGTTCTGTCGTCTCCACACACCGCAATCTGGCCCCTTCCGGGTTCGCAAATTGCTTGGGTGTT
>NZ_JBIVHR010000050.1:0-45145 GCF_044749305.1 Pseudomonas sp. NPDC089534
CGGTCCACCAGCAGGCTGGCCGGGCGATGGAAGGGCCCGGCCCAGATGCACTCCCGTTTGATTTCCGGATCCAGGGCAAAGTACGAGCGGGACGGCTCGGGCAGGCCCAGCGCGATCGAATAACCGAAGTCCTCCCCGGCGAACCCCAGGCGCAGGCGTTTGACGCCCTGGCGCACCGTGGGCTCGATGGCCACCTCGCCGTTGCGCATGCGTCGGCTGAGGGTTTGCGGCCCGGCCCAGAAGGTCGAGTCCAGTCCGCCCTCGCGGGCCAGCGCGTTGACCACGCCACCCTGCGCGGTCTCCGCCAGCAGGCGCAGGGCCCGGTAGAGGTTGGACTTGCCGCTGCCGTTGGGGCCGGTGATGAGGTTCAGGCGGCCCAGCGGGATCACCAGTTTGTTGATTGAGCGGTAATTGGCCACCGCCAGGGTCTTGAGCATGGGCGTTTCCTTCTGCCGGGGCCGGCCAGTTTGCCTGAATGCCGTGTCGCCGTGTGCCTGCGCACGCTTCGTGCGGTAAAGCCGTGCAATGGTCAAAGGCTGTTCTAAGCTCTCAGTCGTATCGTCTCTGTCACGTCAGAAAAAGCCAAGGAGTCTGCATGGCGGGTCCCGGATATAAAGTGGCATTGGCCCTGAGCGCCGTCGCTTTGCTGAGCGCCTGCGGCGAGAAGAAAGCGTCCGAGGAGTACCTGCCCAGGGTGCTGGTGCTCGACGTGAAGTCCGCCGACTACGCTGCCGCCGTGACCCTCACCGGCGATGTGCAGGCGCGGGTGCAGACCCAACTGTCGTTCCGCGTCGGCGGCAAGATCATCCAGCGGCTGGTCGAGGTCGGCGACCGGGTCAGCGCCAAGCAGGTGCTGGCCCGCCTCGACCCCAAGGACCTGCAGACCAACGTCGACTCCGCCCAGGCCCAGGTGCTGGCCGAACAGGCGCGGGTGAAGCAGAGCGCGGCGGCCTTCGTGCGCCAGCAGAAACTGCTGCCCAAGGGCTACACCAGCCAGAGCGAATACGATTCGGCCCAGGCCGCCCTGCGCAGCAGCCAGAGCGCCTTGAGCGCCGCCCAGGCGCAGCTGGCCAACGCCAAGGACCAACTGAGCTACACCGCCCTGGTGGCCGATGCGCCGGGGGTCATCACCGAGCGCCAGGCCGAGGTCGGCCAGGTGGTGCAGGCGACGATGCCGATCTTCAGCCTGGCCCGTGACGGCGACCGCGATGCGGTGTTCAACGTCTACGAATCGCTGCTGGCCGAGCGGCCGTCGGACCGCTCGATCGTGGTGAGCCTGCTCGACGACCCGGCGGTCAAGACCACCGGCACCGTGCGCGAGATCACCCCGTCGGTGTCGGCGCAGTCCGGCACGGTGCAGGTCAAGATCGCCCTCGACGGCCTGCCGCCGGGCATGCAATTGGGCTCGGTGGTCAGCGCCACGGCCAAGGGCACCGGCAAGTCGGCGGTGGAGCTGCCGTGGTCGGCGCTGACCAAGAACGTCAGCGAACCCGCCGTGTGGCTGGTGGACGACAAGGGCGAGGCGCAATTGCACACGGTGACCGTGGGCCGCTACCTGACGGGCAAGGTCGTCGTCAGCGAAGGCCTCAAGGGCGGGGAGAAGGTCATCATCGCCGGCGGCCAGCTGCTGCACCCGGGCATGAAGGTCGAGATCGCCGACTACACCTACAAGGATCTGAAAATGGAAGCGCAGCCATGAAGCGCCTGGGACTGCTGTCCATCGGGTTACTGCTCGCCGCGTGTTCCAAGAGCGAAGCGCCGCCGGAGCCGGTGCGTCCGGTGCTGTCGGTCAAGGTGCGGGCGCTCAGCGAAGAGAGCCTGGGGCGGTTCGCCGGCAGCATCCAGGCGCGCTACGAGAGCAACACCGGCTTTCGCGTGGCGGGGCGCATCGCCAGCCGCAACGTCGATGTGGGCGCCGAGGTCGGCAAGGGCACGCTGCTGGCCACCCTCGACCCGTCCGATCAGCAGAACCAGCTGCGTTCGGCCCAGGGCGACCTGGCCAAGATCGAGGCGCAACTGATCAACGCCCAGGCCAACGCCCGTCGCCAGCAGGCGCTGTTCGACCGCGGGGTCGGCGCCCAGGCGCAGCTGGACATCGCCCAGACCGACCTGAAGACCACCCAGGCTTCGCTGGACCAGGCCCGGGCGGCGGTCAGCCAGAGCAAGGACCAGCTGGGCTACACCGAACTGCGGTCGGACCACAAGGCCGTGGTCACCGGCTGGAGCGCCGAGGCCGGCCAGGTGGTGACCGCCGGCCAGCAAGTGGTGACCCTGGCGCAGCCGGACATCAAGGAAGCGGTCATCGACCTGCCGGACACCCTGGTCGATCAGTTGCCCAAGGACGTGGTGTTCCAGGTGGCGGCCCAGCTCGACCCCGGCATCAACACCACGGCGGTGATCCGCGAGATCGAACCCCAGGCCCAGAGCGCCACCCGTACCCGCCGCGCGCGCCTGACCCTGGCCGAGACGCCGGCGGGCTTTCGCCTCGGCACGGCGATCAGCGTGACCTTGAAGAGCGCGATCAAGCCGCGCATCGAACTGCCGGCGGCGGCCTTGCAGGAGGTCGACGGCAAGCCGCGCATCTGGGTGATCAACCCCCAGGACAAGACCGTGGCGCCCCGCGACGTCAGCCTGCTCAGCCGCACCGACAGCACCGTGGTGCTGGACGGCGGGGTGCGTAACGGCGAGCGGGTCATCAGCGCCGGGGTCAACAGCCTCAAGCCCGGACAAACCGTGAAATTTGACGAGGACAGTCAATGAAAGGGTCTTTCAACCTCTCCGAATGGGCCCTCAAGCATCAGTCGTTCGTCTGGTACCTGATGTTCGTCGGGTTGCTGATGGGGGTGTTCTCGTACTTCAACCTGGGACGCGAGGAAGACCCGTCCTTCACCATCAAGACCATGGTGATCCAGACCCGGTGGCCCGGAGCGACCCAGGAGGAGACGCTCAAGCAGGTCACCGACCGCATCGAGAAGAAGCTCGAAGAGCTCGACTCCCTCGACTACGTGAAGAGCTACACCCGCCCCGGCGAATCCACGGTGTACGTGTACCTGCGCGACACCACCCAGGCCAAGGACATCCCGGAAATCTGGTACCAGGTGCGCAAGAAGATCGGCGACATCCGTGGCCAGTTTCCCCAGGGGATCCAGGGGCCGGGGTTCAACGATGAGTTCGGCGACGTGTACGGCTCGGTGTACGCCTTCACCGCCGACGGCCTGACGATGCGCCAGCTGCGCGACTACGTGGAGCAGGCGCGGGCCGAGATCCGCGGCGTGCCGGGGCTGGGCAAGATCGAGATGATCGGCCAGCAGGACGAAGTGCTGTACCTGAACTTCTCCACCCGCAAACTGGCGGCGCTGGGCATCGACCAGCGTCAGGTCGTGCAGAGCCTGCAGCAGCAGAACGCCGTGACGCCGGCCGGGGTCATCGAGGCCGGGCCCGAGCGGATCTCGGTGCGCACCTCGGGGCAGTTCGCCTCGGAAAAGGATCTGGCCGAGGTCAACCTCAAGCTCAACGACCGCTTCTACCGGCTGGCGGACATCGCCGACATCACCCGCGGCTACGTCGACCCGGCCACCCCGGAGTTCCGCTTCAACGGCACGCCGGCCATCGGCCTGGCCATCGCGATGCAGAAGGGCGGCAACGTCCAGGCGTTCGGCAAGGCCCTGCACGAGCGCATCAACGAAATCATCGCCGACCTGCCGGTGGGCGTCGGCGTGCACAACGTGTCCGACCAGGCGGTGGTGGTGGAGGAGGCCGTCGGCGGGTTCACCAGCGCGCTGTTCGAAGCCGTGGTGATCGTGCTGGTGGTCAGCTTCGTCAGCCTCGGGATGCGCGCCGGGCTGGTGGTGGCGTGCTCGATCCCCTTGGTGCTGGCGATGGTGTTCGTCTACATGGAGTACAGCGGCATCACCATGCAGCGGATCTCCCTCGGCGCGCTGATCATCGCCCTGGGCCTGCTGGTGGACGACGCGATGATCACGGTGGAGATGATGGTCACGCGCCTGGAGATGGGCGAGACCAAGGAGCAGGCGGCGACGTTCGCCTACACCTCCACGGCGTTCCCGATGCTCACCGGCACGCTGGTGACCGTGGCGGGCTTCGTGCCCATCGGCCTCAACGCCAGTTCCGCCGGCGAATACACCTACACCCTGTTTGCGGTGATCGCCGTGGCGATGCTGGTGTCGTGGGTGGTGGCGGTGCTGTTCGCGCCGGTGATCGGCGTGCACATCCTGAGCGCCAACGTGAAGCCCCATGAGGCGGAGCCAGGCCGCATCGGGCGCGCGTTCAACCATGGCCTGCTGTGGTGCATGCGCAACCGCTGGTGGGCCATCGCCATCACCGTGCTGTGCTTCGTCCTGTCGGTGGTCGGCATGCGCTTCGTGCAGAACCAGTTCTTCCCGTCCTCGGACCGCCCGGAAATCCTGGTGGACCTGAACCTGCCGCAGAACGCCTCCATCGACGAGACCCGCAAGGCGGTGGACAAGCTTGAGGCCACGCTCAAGGGCGACCCGGACATCGTGCGCTGGAGCACCTACATCGGCCAGGGCGCGATCCGGTTCTACCTGCCGTTGGACCAGCAGCTGCAGAACCCCTACTACGCCCAACTGGTGATCGTCAGCAAGGACTTCGAGTCCCGCGAGGCGCTGAGCCAGCGGATCCGCGACCGCCTGCGCAAGGACTTCGTCGGCATCGGCGGCTACGTGCAGGCCCTGGAGATGGGCCCGCCGGTGGGCCGGCCGATCCAGTACCGGGTCAGCGGCAAGGACATCGACCAGGTGCGCAAGCACGCCATCGACCTGGCCACCGAACTGGACAAGAACGAGCACATCGGCGAGATCATCTACGACTGGAACGAGCCGGGCAAAGTCCTGCGCATCGACATCGCCCAGGACAAGGCGCGTCAGCTCGGGCTGTCGTCCGAAGACGTGGCGAGCCTGATGAACAGCATCGTCAGCGGTTCGACGCTGACCCAGGTCGACGACGACATCTACCTGATCAACGTGGTCGGCCGGGCGGTGGACTCCGAGCGCGGCACGCCGGAAACCCTGCAGAACCTGCAGATCGTCACGCCCAACGGCACCTCGATCCCGCTGCTGGCGTTCGCCACCGTGCGCTACGAACTGGAGCAGCCGCTGGTGTGGCGCCGCGACCGCTTGCCGACCATCACCATCAAGGCGGCGCTGCGCGGCGACATCCAGCCCACGGACCTGGTGAAGGTGCTCAAGCCGTCCATCGACGCGTTCGCCGCCAAGCTGCCGCCGGGCTACCGGGTCGCCACCGGCGGTACGGTGGAGGAGAGCGGCAAGGCCCAGGGGCCGATCGCCAAGGTCATTCCGCTGATGCTGTTTCTGATGGCGACCTTCTTGATGATCCAGCTGCACAGCGTGCAGAAGCTGTTCCTGGTGGCCAGCGTCGCGCCGCTGGGGCTGATCGGCGTGGTGCTGGCGCTGGTGCCCACCGGCATCCCGATGGGCTTCGTGGCGATCCTGGGGATCCTGGCGCTGATCGGCATCATCATCCGCAACTCGGTGATCCTGGTGACCCAGATCGAGGAGTACGAGCAAAAGGGCTATACGCCGTGGGACGCGGTGGTGGAGGCCACCGAGCACCGGCGCCGGCCGATCCTGCTGACGGCGGCGGCCGCGAGCCTGGGCATGATCCCGATCGCCCGCGAGGTGTTCTGGGGGCCGATGGCCTACGCGATGATCGGCGGGATCATCGTGGCGACCTTGCTGACGTTGCTGTTCCTGCCGGCGCTGTATGTGGCCTGGTACAGGATCCGCGAGCCGAAGAAGGACGCGCAATAAAGCAAAAGGGCGGGCGCTGCGCGCCCGTCGCCGGCAGGCTGGCTCCCGCAGGGGGCGTCAGTGCCGTTCAACTGTGGGAGCCGGCCTGCCGGCGATGGCGTCCTACCCGATCTTGCGCCAGACGCTGGCCAGCCAGGGCTGTTGCTCCCGCGGCAGGCCCGCCGGCCGGTAGTAGTGCTCCAGCTCCGCGAACCCGGCGGCGGTCAGCAACCGGCGCCACGCTTCGAGGTCGTGGTACGAGCCGTAGCGCGGGCCGTTCCAGCCTTCGCGGTTGTCCCCGCGCGGGTTGGAGCTGAACAGCACGCCGCCCGGCTTGAGCGTGGCGTGCAGTTGCCCGAGCACGCGGGGCAGTTCCTGCAACGGCACATGGAACAGCACCGCGTTGGCGAAAATCCCGTCGAAGCGCCCGGCCGGCAGGTCGAGCTTGAGGAAGTCCTGCCGCCAGACTTCGCAGCCGCTGTCCTCCCGGGCCATCCGCGCAAACGCTTCCGAGCCGTCGAGGCCGATGGCGGTGTGGCCCAGGCGGGTGAAGGTCTGCAGGTCGCGGCCCGGGCCGCAGCCGAAGTCCAGAATGCTGAAGGGCGCCGGGCCCTGAATGTGGCGCAGCAGGGCGTCGATGTTCTGGCTGACGTCGTGGTCGCGGGTGCCTTCGCGAAAGTCTTCCGCCACCGAGTCGTAGTGGCCCAGGGTGGTGGAGGTGATCTGTTCCAGATCGGAGGGGGTCTGTTTCATGGTCGGCTGCGCAGGTCATTCGGATGCGACGACTATACGCCTGTGGCGAGGGAGCTTGCTCCCGCTGGGCTGCATGGCAGCCCCGACGGCCGGCCAACCGATACGCGGGGACATCGGCTGGCGATTGCTGCGCAATCGGGCGGGAGCAAGCTCCCTCGCCACAGAGAGGTGTCAGGCTTGCTTCGGTCAGCGCTTGTTCAAGCCCCGCGCCAAGCGGTCGCCGCCCAGCTGGATCACCGCCACCAGCGCCACCAGCAGCACGATCACCGTCAGCATGATCTGGCTGTCGAACCGCTGGTAGCCGTAGCGGTAGGCGATGTCGCCCAAGCCCCCGGCGCCGATGGCTCCGGCCATGGCCGAGGAGTTGATCATGGTCACCAGGGTGATGGTGAAGCCGCCGACGATCCCCGGCAGCGCCTCCGGCAGCAGCACGTGCCAGACGATGTGCCAGCGCCGGCAACCCATGGCCTGGGCCGCTTCGATCAGGCCGTGGTCGACCTCGCGCAGGCTCACCTCGGCGATCCGCGCGAAGAACGGCGTGGCGGCGATGGTCAGCGGCACGACCGCCGCCCACACGCCGTAGGTGGTGCCGACGATCAGCCGGGTGAACGGGATCAGCGCGACCATCAGGATCAGGAACGGGATCGAGCGGAACAGGTTGACGAACGCCCCCAGCGCCCGGTTCAGCGCCGGGGCCTGGTAGATGCCGCCCTTGTCGCTGGTGACCAGGATCACCGCCATCGGGATCCCCGCCACCAACGCGATCAGCGACGACACGCCGACCATCAGGAACGTGTCGATGAAGCCTTGCAGCAAACGGTCAAACCACATGGCCCAGCACCTCCACCCGTTGTGCCCATTGCCCGGCGCGGGCCTGCAACTGGGCGGCGTCCAGGGACGAACCGCTCACGGCCAGCAGCAGTTGCCCCAGCGCATGGCCCTGGATCCGCTCCACGCCGCCCTGCAGCAGCTTGACCCGCCCGCCGAGGGCGGCGAACAGCGCGGCCAGGTCCGGCTCGTCGGCGTCGCCGCCGGTGAACTGCAGACGCAACACCACAGCGGCCTCCGGTGACGGCGGCACGCCTTGCCCCAGGAGCTGCAAACGGCTTTGCAGCTCCTGGGGCAAGGCGTGCTGCAACGGTGCGAGCAGGGTCTGGCTGACCTCGTGCTGCGGGTCGCCGAACACTGCCCACACCGGCCCCTGTTCGACGATGCGCCCGTGCTCCAGCACCACGACGCGGTCGCAGATGTCGCGGATCACCGCCATTTCGTGGGTGATCAGGACGATGGTCAGGCCCAGGCGGGCGTTGATCTCGCGCAGCAGGCCGAGGATCGACTGGGTGGTTTCCGGGTCGAGCGCCGAGGTGGCCTCGTCGCACAGCAGGATGTCCGGGTCGTGCACCAGGGCCCGGGCGATGCCCACGCGCTGTTTCTGCCCGCCGGACAACTGCGCGGGATAAGCCGCGTGCTTGCCTTGCAGGCCCACCAGCTCCAGCAGTTCGCGCACCTTACTTTCGCGCTGTGCCTTCGGCACGCCGGCGACCTTGAGCGGCAGCTCGACGTTCTGCCACACGGTCTTGGCCGACATCAGGTTGAAGTGCTGGAAGATCATGCCGATCCGCCGGCGCAGGGCGACGAGGCGGTCCTCGTCGAACTCGCCGATGTCCACCTGATCGATCAGCACCCGTCCTGCGGTCGGCTGCTCCAGTCGGTTGATGGTGCGGATCAGCGACGACTTGCCGGCGCCGCTGCGGCCGATGATGCCGAACACCTCGCCGCGGCGGATCGACAGGTCGATGCCTTGCAGCGCCGCGACCGGGCCCTGGCGGCCTTCGTAGGTCTTGCCGACGCCGATGAAGCGCACATGGGCGCGGTTCAGCTCGGGGTGCAGTTCAGTGCGCTCGGCACTGGGTCGGGGCTCTGGAGTCTCCAGTCGCCGTTGGAGGGCGGCCGTCATGTCAGCTTTCCCAGCCGGCCTGGTACAGCTTGCCGTGGGCCTTGTCGAGCGCGGCGCGCACGGCGGGCGAGTGCTGGTAGATGTCGACGAACTTGATCAGGCGCGGGTCGGCCTTGCTCTTGGGCCGGATCACGAACTGGATCACGTATTCCTTGTGGTCGAGGCCGTCGAACAGCAGCGCGGAGCCGGCGTCGAAGGTCTTGGCCAGGCGGATGTAGGCCGGATAGCCCTGCACCAGGTCGGCGTCGTCATAGGCGCGCACCAGTTGCACGGCCTCGACCTGAAGGATCTTGATCTTTTTCGGGTTGGCGACGATGTCGTCCTCGGTGGCCTTGTAGCCGACGCCGGGCTTGAGCGTGATCAGGCCGGCCTTGGCCAGCAGCTGCAGGCCGCGCCCGCTGTTGATCGGGTCGTTGGCGATGGCGACGCTGGCGCCCTCGGGCAGCTCGGCGAAGCTCTTGTACTTCTTCGAGTAGAGGCCGACGTTGTTGATGATCCCCGGCGCGAACGGCACCAGGTCGAAGCCTGAGGCGGCCTTGGCGTTCTCCAGGAACGGGATGTGCTGGAAGTAGTTCACGTCGATGTCGCCGGCGGCGAGGCTGACGTTCGGTGCGATCCAGTCGGTGAACTCCACCAGCTCGACCTTCAGGCCTTGCTTGGAGGCCTCTTCGACGGCGGCTTCCAGGGGAATGGCGAAGGCGGCGGTGGTGCCGATCTTCAGCGGCGCATCGGCGGCGAACACCGCCGAGCTGAACAGGCCGAGGGCCAGGGCCAGTGCCTTGACCGGTTGGTGGAATAGGTTTTTTGTCATGGTGGGCATCCAGTCAAGGGTTATGGGTCATGCATGCTGCTGTGGCGAGGGAGCTTGCTCCCGCCGGGCTGCGCAGCAGCCCCGAATCTCTTTGGCTGCAGGGTTGCGGCGGCCGCGCAGCCGGACGGGAGCAAGCTCCCTCGCCACAGGTTCAACGGCGAAACGAGGATCCGGTGTGCTGCTGCGGCAATTGCGCCCCGGCGCGGAACAGCTTTTCCCGCAGGCTGCCGTCGTCGTAGGCGGTCTTGTACGACCCGCGCCGCTGCAGCTCCGGAATCACCAGATCGATGAAATCCACATAGCTTTCCGGGGTGACGATGCGGGTCAGGTTGAAGCCGTCCAGGCCGGTTTCGGCGATCCACGATTCCAGTTCGTCCGTCACCTGCTGCGGCGAGCCGACCACGGTGATGTAGCGCCCGCCGAGGGCGTGCTGCTCCAGCAACTTGCGCCGGGTCCAGTCGTTGTTCTGCAGGTTCTTGGTCGCGGACTGGATGGCGTTGCTCTTCACGTACTGGATCGGTTCGTCGAGGGCGTATTCGGAGAAGTCGATGCCGGTGGACGCCGAGAAATGCGCCACGCCGGCCTCGGCGCTGGCGTAGCTCAGGTACTCGGCGTGCTTGGCCCAGGCCGCCTCTTCGGTCTCGCCGACGATCACGTTCAGGCCCATGAACACCTTGATGTCCTCGGGGTTGCGCCCGGCCGCCACGGCGCTGGCGCGCACCTTGTCCACCTGGGCCTTGGTCGACGGCTTGTTCTGGCCGCTGATGAACACGCACTCGGCATGGCGCCCGGCGAACAGCAGGCCGCGGTCCGAGCTGCCGGCCTGGAACAGCACCGGCGTGCGCTGCGGCGACGGCTCGCACAGGTGATAGCCCTCGACCTGGTAGAACTCGCCCCGGTGCTCGACCTTGTGCACCTTGTCCGGGTGGGCGTAGATCCGCTGCTGCGGGTCGTTGACCACCGCGCCGTCTTCCCAGCTGCCTTCCCAGAGTTTGTAGAGGACTTCGAGGTACTCGTCGGCCTGGTCGTAGCGCCGGTCGTGCTCGGCCTGTTCGCGCAGGCCCATGGCCTTGGCGGCGCTGTCCAGGTAGCCGGTGACGATGTTCCAGCCCACCCGCCCGCGGCTCAGGTGGTCGAGGGTCGACAGGCGCCGGGCGAACAGGTACGGCGGCTCGTAGGTGAGGTTGGCGGTGAGGCCGAAGCCCAGGTGTTTGGTCACCGCGGCCATGGCCGAGACCAGCAGCAGCGGATCGTTGACCGGCAGTTGGATCGACTCCTTGAGCGTGACGTCCACCGACTGCTGATAGACGTCGTACACGCCGACGATGTCGGCGATGAACAGGCCGTCGAACAACCCTCGCTCCAGCAATTGCGCAAGCTCGGTCCAGTACTCGAGGGTGCTGTAGCGGGTCGAGGTGTCGCGCGGGTGCGTCCACAGGCCGTGGTTGATGTGGCCGATGCAGTTCATGTTGAACGCGTTGAGCAGAATCTTCTTTTTCCCGGCGGCCATCAGATCGTCCCCCGCAGCGGAGGCTTTTCGTCGTTGAGGTAATAGTTGCCCACCGCGTGGTACTTCCAGCGCACCGGGTCGTGCAGGGTGTGCACGCGGGCGTTGCGCCAGTGGCGGTCGAGGCCGTGTTCGCTCAGGGTGGCCTGGCTGCCGGCCAGCTCGAACAGGGTGCTGCCGGCGGCCAGGGAAATGTCGGTGCTGATCGCCCGGGCCTCGGCGACGGCGATCGACGCGGCGGCGACGGTGTCGGCGTTGCTGTCGGCCTGGGCGGCGTCGAGGACTTCACCCGCGCGCTCCAGCAGCGCTTCGGTGGCGTGCAGGCGGATGCTCAGGTGGCCGAAGCTCTTGAGGGTCAGCGGGTCTTCCGTGGCCTTGTCGATGCCCGAGTCGATCCACGGACGGGTCTTGCTGCGCACGAAGTGCAGCGCATCCTCGAAGGCGGCGCGGGCGATGCCGGTGTCGATGGCCGCATGGAGGATCTGCGCCAGCGGGCCGACCGTGGTCGGGCGTTCGAAGGCGGTCTGGAACGGCACCACGTCTTCGGCGGCGACGTACACGTCTTCGAACACCACCGAACCGCTGCCGGTGGTGCGCTGGCCGAAGCCGCTCCAGTCGTCGATCACCGTCAGGCCCTGGCTGTCGCGGTGGACGAACGCCAGTTGCTGCACGCCGCTTTCATCCACCACCAGGGTCGGGATGCGCTGGGCATAGATCGCGCCGGTGGCGTAGAACTTGCGGCCGTTGATGCGAAAGCCGTCGCCTTCGCGGGTCAGGCGGGTGACGCGGTCATGGGCGGTCTTGGTGCCCAGTTCCGCCAGCGCGTTGCCGAAGCGCCGGCCGGCCAGCGCCTCGGCGTACAGGCGTTGCTTCTGCGCAGGGCTGCCGTTCACCCGCAGCACTTCGAGGGCGTAGAAATGGTTCTGCGGAATCTGTCCGAGGGAGCCGTCGGCTTGGGCGATCAGGGCGATCACCTTGGCCAGGGTGACGTTGGAAACGCCGGCGCCGCCGTATTCCTTCGGCACGCTGATGCCCCACAGGCCGGAGCGGGAAAACACCTCCAGCTCCGCCAGCGGCAGGCGGCGTTCACGGTCGCGCAGGTGGCTGTCGCGCTTGAAGTCTTCGGCCAGGTCGCTGGCGACGATCAGGGCCTGTTCGTCGCTGGCGATGACCGCGACGGGATGGGAAAGGGTCATGTGCTTCTCCAGAGATCTGGTCAAAAGTGTGCTGGTCGTCAGATCCAGGAATGGCGGGCCGGCAGTTTGCCGTTGAGGCGATAGGCGCCGACCGCGTGGTATTTCCAGCGCACCGGGTCGTGCAGGGTGTGCACCCGGGCGTTGCGCCAGTGGCGGTCGAGGTTGAACTCGGCGAGGGTCGCGCGGCTGCCGGCCAGCTCGAACAGCTTTTCGCTGGCCAGCAGCGAAATCTCGGTGGTCAGCGCCTTGGCTTCGGCCACGGCGATCGAGGCGCGTGCGGCGGACTCGGCGGTGACCGGCGCGGCATGCACCTGATCCAGGACTTGCCCGGCCTTGCGCAGCAGCGCTTCGGCGGCGTGCAGTTCGATCTTCAGCTTGCCGATGTCGGCGATCACGTAGAGGTCATCGCTGGCGCGTTCGACCTTGGCCTCGATCCACGGGCGGGCGCGGGTCTTGACGAAGTCGATGGCGTCGTCGATGGCGCCGCGGGCGATGCCGGCGTCGATCGCGGCCTGGATCAGCTGCGACACCGCGCCCTGGGTGTTGGGCTTCTCGTTGATCTTCCAGTTGTCCACCACCAGGCCGGCTTCGACCCGCACGTTGTTCAAGAGGATCGTGCCGCTGGCGGTGGTGCGCTGGCCGAAGCCGGACCAGTCGTCGACGATGCGCAGGCCCGGCGTGCCGCGCCGGACGAAGGCCAGCACCTGCCGGCCGTCATCGTTGAGTGCCTTGACCGCGACCCAATGGGCGAACAGGGCGCCGGTGGAGTAGAACTTCTGGCCGTTGATGACGAAGTCGTCGCCGTCGGCGGTGATCCGCGCCTTCAGCTCCAGGGTGTCCTTGGTGCCGCGCTCGGGGCCTGCGTTGCCGATCCGCCAGCCTTCGAGCACGCTCTGGAACAGCTGGCGCTTCTGCGCCTCGGTGGCGCAGCCGAGCACCAGGTTGAGGATGCCGAACTGGTTTTGCGGGATCTGCCCCAACGCCGGGTCGGCCGCGGAAATGATCGCGAACACCTCGGCCAGGGTGACGAAGGACACTTGCGGCCCGCCGTATTCGCGGGGGATGGCGATGCTGCCCAAGCCGCTGCGGGTGAACTGTTCGATCTGGGTCCACGGCAGCTTGCGCTGGCGGTCGCGCCGGGCGGCGTCCACACGGGCGGCCTGGGCCAGTTCATGGGCGGCCTCGAGGGCCTGGGCGTCGTCGCGCAGGATGTGCGCGGGCAACAGCAACGGGGCGGTGTCCAGATCGGTCTGAACGTTTGCGTCTGCCAGACTGGACATCAGTGCCACTCCTTGGCTGCACGCAATGCCCTGGCGATCCGCACTGGGGTGATTGGGTTCCGGACCATGCTACCTACCTCACATCTCAAAAAAACGCCGCGAAATGCGGCGAACGAAAGAATGTCCGGTGGTCCGGTTCATATACCCTAAACGTGTATAAAAATTTTATGAACTAACTTTTAGCAATATGCATAGAAGGGGACATGGCCCGGTTGGTTAACAGGTTGCCGCAGCCGATCCGGAGCGTGCGGGGCGGGGCCCAGCGCGAGTTGTTGCCGACCCGGTCGAGAATGCAGTAGGTCACTTCCAGGCGCAGGTCCTCGCCGGCCTCGAGGATGACCGACGGCGGCACCCAGACCTGGATCGGGCGCCCGACATCGGCAGCGGCGAGCGGCGGCAGATCCATCCGGGCATCGCCCCAGCGCAGGGTGATGGCGTCACCCTCGGCCATGTTCAGGTAAGGCTTGACGGTCAGCGGCACGCCGCGCTTGACCTGGCCCGGGTTCACGCCCTGACGGAGGATGGTGTCGGGCAGCACGACTTGCGCCAGGTGCTGGTTTTCGTCGTTGCACAGCGGCGGAGGCTGTCCGCCGGGACAGTCCAGCTTCACCTCCACCGCCGCCGCGGCCGACAGCGCCGGGCCCTGGCCCACTTGCATGATCCGGTAATGGACATGGGTCGGGCCGTTGACGATGAAGCTCTCCGGCACCCGCAGCCTGACGGGCTCGCCGACTTCCTTGTCCGCGAGGGCACGGGAGGCGACGTAGCAGTCGTTCCAGAACAGCTCGACCAGGTCGCCGGCGTCCATGCCGGGGTACGGGGCGACCTCGACCAGCAAATGGGCGGCGGCGGCCAGGCCGATGCCGCCGTGGTGCGCCGACGTCAGGCTCGGCGCCGCCATTTCGGGGATGTGCGAAGTGAAGGGCATGGGGTTCTCTCCTTGAGACCTTGCAGCGAAGTCCGTTTCTGAAAGTGCGGGTGACTTGAATGCTCAGGTAATGAAACAGCGTGCGGCCGATAAGTTTTCGCATTGCCTTGGTGAAGTAACTGACCGCGGATGGAGACTAGATAAAAGTTCGCTGGAAGAGGTGTCAATAGAAGGGGTTGGCCAATTTAAAAATTACGGACTAATCAGAAAACTCCTACGCCAGCATCGCATTTTGCCTTGCTGATGGAGCGAATCTGGCCACAAGAATTAGCCATTTTGGCGGTTTCAATGCATGTCTGGCCGCATCCCTGCCGATAGGCGGGAAAGGGTTTCTGGCTCGGACAATTTGTTGCGGAACATACGCATGTACCGCATCGAAGTGATTTGTTTTGTTCTTCTGAAGACGGGGCAGGCGTGCAACTTCCATCCATGGAAGTTGGCGGTTGTTGCAAGGTCGGTGGGATCAGCCGTTGTTTCTGAACTTGCTGAGGAACTGCCGCGTGCGCTCTTCTTTCGGATCGGCGAACAGGGCCTTGGCCTCGCCTTGCTCGACGATCACGCCCTTGTCGAAGAACACCACACGGTTGGCCACGTCACGGGCGAAGGCCATTTCGTGGGTGACGATGACCATGGTGCGTTTTTCCTCGGCGAGGCCGCGGATGGTCGCCAGCACTTCGCCCACCAGTTCCGGGTCGAGGGCCGAGGTCGGCTCGTCGAACAGGATCACTTCCGGCTCCATCGCCAGCGCCCGGGCAATCGCCACGCGCTGTTGCTGGCCACCGGAAAGGCGCCGCGGATAGGCGTCTTCCTTGCCCGCCAGGCCGACCTTGGCCAGCAGTTTGCGGCCCAGGGCGACGGCCTCGGCGCGGGGCGTCTTCTTGACCACGGTCGGGCCTTCGATGACGTTCTCCAGGGCGGTGCGGTGGGGGAACAGGTTGAAGTTCTGGAACACGAAGCCCACGTGCTGGCGCAGGTTGCGCACCAGGCCTTGCTGCTGGTTCAGCGGGCGGCCGGTATCGATCTCGATGTCGCCGACCTTGATCCGGCCGCTGGTGGGTTGCTCAAGGAAGTTCAGGCAGCGCAGGAACGTGGTCTTGCCCGAGCCGCTGGGGCCGATGATCGCCACGACCTCGCCTTCCTTCACCTCCAGGTCGATGCCGTTGAGCACGGTCTGACCCTTGAACTGCTTTGTCAGTTTTTCCACGACAATCATGGGGATCAGGACTCCTGGTCGTGCCGGTTGACCCGCTCTTCCAGCTTGTTCTGCAGGTGCGACAGCACCGTGGCCAGAACCCAGTAGATCAGCGCGGCGGCAAGGTACATGGTGAACACTTCGAAGGTGCGGGCGGTGATCAGTTGCGCCTGGCGGAACAGCTCCGGCACCTGGATGGTGGCGGCCAGCGCGGTGTCCTTGACCAGCGAAATGAAGCTGTTGCCCAGCGGCGGCAACGCCGTGCGCATCGCCTGCGGCAGGATGGCCCGGCGCAGGGTCTGCGCGCGGGTCATGCCGATGCTGGCCGCCGCTTCCCACTGGCCGCGCTCGATCGAGCCGATGGCGGCGCGCAGGATCTCGCAGGCGTAGGCGGCCATGTTCAGCGAGAAGCCGATCAGGGCCGCCGGCAGCGGATCCAGTTCCACACCCAGTTGCGGCAAGCCGTAATAGATCACGAACAGCTGCACCAGCAA
This sequence comes from Pseudomonas sp. NPDC089534, assembly GCF_044749305.1. Classification (NCBI taxonomy): domain Bacteria; kingdom Pseudomonadati; phylum Pseudomonadota; class Gammaproteobacteria; order Pseudomonadales; family Pseudomonadaceae; genus Pseudomonas; species Pseudomonas sp. NPDC089534. The sequence goes on from NZ_JBIVHR010000050.1 coordinate 15,908, forward strand.
CGGCGTGCCGCGAAAGAACGACACGTAGATGCGGGCCAGCCAGCTGACCGACTTGAAGCGCGACAGGCGCATCAGCGCCAGGCCGAAGCCCAGCAGCAGGCCGAAGAACATGCCGCCGAGGCTAAGGATGACCGTGTAGTACGCGCCCTTGAGCAGAAAGGGCGCGGAGTCCAGCGCGAGTTGGAAAGCTGCTTCCATTATTGGGTGACGTCAGCGTTGAAGTACTTTTCCGAGAGCTTCTTCAGCGTGCCGTCGGCGCGCAGGTCGTCGAGGGCCTTGTTCACCGCCGCCAGCAATTCCGGCTCGCCCTTGCGCAGCGCGATGCCCGATTCCTGACGGGAGAACGCCTGGCCTGCGGCCACGGTCTTCGGTGCCTTCTTGGCGTATTCCAGCGCAGCCAGACGGTCGATCAGGATGGCGTCGGTGCGGCCGTTGTTCAGGTCGGCGAACTTGGTCGGATCGTCGTCGTAGGTGCGCACGTCGGCGCCCGGCACGTTGGCCCGCACCCACTGCTCGTAGTTGGTGCCCAGGCCCACGCCGACCTTCTTGCCGGACAGGTCGGCGGCGGTCTTGATGTTGAGCGCCGCTTCCTTGTCCTTCAGCACCAGCGCCTGGATCCCGGACACGGTGTACGGCTCGGAGAAGTCGTATTTCTTCTTGCGCTCGTCGGAGATGGTCACCTGGTTGACCACGACGTCCAGACGCTTGGATTCCAGGGCCGCGAGGATGCCGTCCCACTTGGTCGGCTGGATCTTGGCCTTCACGCCCAGCTTCTGCGCCAGCGCTTCGGAGAGCTCGACCTCGAAGCCGGCCAGCTTGCCGTCGGGATCGACGAAGGAGAACGGTGGGTAGGTGCCTTCCAGGCCGACGTTGATGACGCCTTTGTCCTTGATCTGCTTCAGTTGCTCACCGGCGGCTGCGTGGCCGATCAGGCCGGCGCTCAGCGCCAGGCCCAGCGAACCCACCAGCAGGTTGCGACGTAGTGCGGAAAAATTCATGACATGCCCCTGTGTTTTCTTATGGAAGACGCTTAAGGAAAGTTGGCGAATCCGGGAATTGGACGACTGCGCTATCGTGCCCTAAAGCAGCTTATGCGTCTCCCGCGAAATTCGCCTGCGGGGAGACTATATGATTGCTCGCTTAGAATTGAAAATAATGGTTTTTATTTTTGTTATTTCCAATTTGAATATGTGCGCAGCCTCCTGCGGCGAGGGAGCCGGCCCCCTCGCCGCCGGACTTACAGGAAGTCCTTGTAGGCGAACAGCGCCGGCGCGCCGCCGGTGTGCAGGAAGATCACCGGACCGTCGTCGAAGCGCCCGCGGCCGATGCCGTCGAGCAGGCCGGCCATGGCCTTGCCGGTGTAGACCGGGTCGAGCAGCACGCCTTCCTGGCTGGCCAAGAGCTTCACCGCCGCCAGGGTGCCGGCGTTCGGTTCGCCGTAGCGCGGGCCGAAGTACTCGTCCCACAGGTGCACCTTGAAGCTGTCCGGCAATGCCACGCCCAGCAGGTCGGCGGTGCGTTCGGCCAGGCCCTGCACTTTCGGGCGTTGGTCCTCTTCGCTGCGCGAGACGGTCACGCCGATCACCGGCAGCGCCGGCAACGCTGCGTTCAGGGCCAGGGCCAGGCCGCTGTGGGTGCCGGCGCTGCCGGAGGCCAGCACCACGGCGGCGAAGCCCCGGCCGGTGTCCTTGATCTGCTCGGCCAGTTCCAGGCCGGCCCGTACGTAACCCAATGCGCCGAGGGCGTTGGAGCCGCCGATGGGCACCAGGTACGGCTTCTTGCCGTTGCTGCGCAGGCGCACCGCGAGGGACGCCAATTGTTCGTCGGCGTTGTCGAGGTTGTCGACCAGCTCGACCTTGGCGTCGAACAGATCCAGCAGCAGGCGGTTGCCGTTGCCGGTGTAGTTGCCGTCGTCGGTGCCCAGCGGATTTTCCAGCAGCGCCACGCAGCCCAGGCCCAGTCTGGCGGCGATCGCGGCGGTCTGGCGCACGTGGTTCGACTGCAGGGCGCCGGCGGTGATCAGGGTGTCGGCGCCCTGGGCGAGGGCGTCGGCGGCGAGGTATTCGAGCTTGCGCAGCTTGTTGCCGCCCATGGCCAGCGGGGTCAGGTCGTCGCGCTTGAAGTAGATGTCGCGGCCCAGCCAGGCGGAGAGGCGGTCGAGTTTTTCCAGGGGAGTAGGTTGGCCGAGCAGGTCGAGACGATGGAAGCGGTCCAGCTGTTGTTTGATCATGGGCCTGTACTGGCGGAGGAAGATCACAGGACTATAGGCATGGCGTTTTACCGGGGCAACCGCCAATCGCTTATAGCCAAACGTGCTTAGGCCAGCACTATCGGTTCTTAATTCGCGCTTGGGGCCATGCCGTAAAGTAGTCGCCGTTGAGGCGGCCCGACAGTCCGGCCGCCGGTGAGGAGTCTTTACCGTGAGCGAGCGTTCCAGCCATTGGCAACTGCAGACCATCGTCAGCCAACTGCGTACCGCGCGGGACCTGTGGCGTACCCGGAACGGCCGGGCCACCGGCGAACAGGGCGGGCGCGAACTGCCGTCCAGGGCGGCGATGGCGGAGATCCTCGAAGCCCTGTGCGGGGCGTTGTTCCCGATGCGCCTGGGGCCGGTGGACCTGCGTGAGGAAAGCGAAGACTTCTATGTCGGCCACACCCTCGACGTCGCCCTGAATGCCTTGCTCGTCCAGGCGCGGCTCGAGTTGCGCTACGTCGCCCGCCACAGCGCCCAGGCCGACACCGAGGTCGAGTCCCGCGCGATCCGGATCGTCCAGGACTTCGCCCTGGCCCTGCCGGGCCTGCGCAGCCTGCTCGACACCGACGTGCTGGCGGCCTACCACGGCGATCCGGCGGCGCGCAGCGTCGACGAGGTGCTGCTGTGCTACCCGGGCATCCTGGCGGTGATCCACCATCGCCTGGCCCATCACCTGTACCGCGCGGGCCTGCCGCTGCTGGCGCGGATCAGCTCGGAGATCGCCCACTCGGCCACCGGCATCGACATCCACCCCGGCGCGCAGATCGGCCCGAGCTTCTTCATCGACCACGGCACCGGCGTGGTGATCGGCGAAACCGCGATCATCGGCGAACGGGTGCGGATCTACCAGGCGGTGACCCTGGGCGCCAAGCGCTTCCCGGCGGACGAGGACGGCCAGTTGCAGAAGGGCCATCCGCGCCATCCGATCGTCGAGGACGACGTGGTGATCTACGCCGGGGCGACCATCCTGGGACGCATCACCATCGGCCAGGGCTCGACCATCGGCGGCAACGTGTGGCTGACCCGCAGCGTGCCGGCGGGCAGCAACCTGACCCAGGCCAACCTGCAGCACGACGACGGGACGCAGAAGTAAGCTTCAGGTTCCCTGTGGCGAGGGCGCTTGTCGAGTCGTCGCACCGTCCCGCCTAGGTGCGCGGCGCCCATGGCTTTTGGGGCCTGCTGCGCAGTCCAGCGGGAGCAAGCTCCCTCGCCACAAACCCTCCTTGAGCGGGCGCGCAAGAGCGACCGCTCGGCCTTGCGATTAGTCCTTAGCGTGCTATCCATGTTTAACTTGAACGTTCATTCAAGTTAAACCGGCAGTCCGCTGCCCGCTCACAACAGGAGGCTTGCCTTTGCTGAGTCCGATCATTTCAGCCACGTTCCACCCCTTCGAGGTGCACCGTCCATGAGTGCATCGTCCACCCCCGCCAGCGCCCCGGTGCGCATGAACCCGCCGGTGTTCTGGTTCGCCGCGACAGTCATCCTGCTGTTCGGCCTTGTCGTGATTTCCCTGCCGGAGGCGGCCGGCGCCTGGTTGCTGAAGGCCCAGGACTGGGCGGCCAACACGGTCGGCTGGTACTACATGCTGGCGATGACCCTGTATCTGGTCTTCGTGGTGGTCACCGCGCTGTCTGGCTACGGCAAGATCAAGCTCGGTGCCGACCACGACGAGCCCGAATTCAGTTACCTGTCCTGGGCCGGCATGCTGTTCGCCGCCGGGATCAGCATCACCCTGTTTTTCTTCTGCGTGTCGGAACCCCTGACCCACATGCTCCAGCCGCCCCAGGGCGAGGCCGGCACGGCGGACGCCGCGCGCCAGGCGATGCAGATCCTGTTCCTGCACTGGGGCCTGCACGGCTGGGGCGTGTTCGCGTTCGTCGGCATGGCGCTGGCGTACTTCGCCTACCGCCACAACCTGCCGCTGGCCCTGCGTTCGGCGCTGTATCCGCTGATCGGCAAACGCATCAACGGCCCCATCGGCTACGCGGTGGACGGCTTCGGCATCATCGCCACGGTGTTCGGCCTCGGCGCGGACATGGGCTTCGGCGTGCTGCACCTCAACTCCGGCCTGGACTACCTGTTCGGCATCGCCCACACCCAGTGGATCCAGGTCGGCCTGATCGTCCTGATGATGGGCGCGGCGATCACCGTCGCCGTGTCCGGGGTCGACAAGGGCGTGCGGGTGATGTCCGACATCAACATGCTGCTGGCCTGCGCGTTGCTGCTGTTCGTGCTGTTCGCCGGGCCCACCCAGCACCTGCTCAACACCCTGATCCAGAACCTGGGCGATTACCTCGGCGCGTTGCCGACCAAGAGCTTCGACCTCTACGCCTACGACAAGCCCAGCGACTGGCTCGGCGGCTGGACGGTGTTCTACTGGGCCTGGTGGATCGCCTGGTCGCCGTTCGTGGGCCTGTTCATCGCGCGGATTTCCCGTGGCCGCACCATCCGCGAATTCGTCTTCGGCGTACTGCTGATTCCGCTGGGCTTCACCCTGGCGTGGATGTCGATCTTCGGCAACAGCGCCATCGACCAGGTGCTCAGCCACGGCATGGACGCCCTCGGCCTGTCGGCCATCGAGGATCCGTCGATGACCCTCTACCTGCTGCTGGAGACTTACCCGTGGAGCAAGACCGTCATCGCGGTGACGGTGTTCATCAGCTTCGTGTTCTTCGTCACCTCCGCCGACTCCGGCACCGTGGTGCTCTCGACCCTGTCGGCCAGGGGCGGCAGCCCGGACGAAGACGGGCCGAAATGGCTGCGGGTGTTCTGGGGCGCGGTGACGGCGCTGATCACCAGTGCGCTGCTGTTCTCCGGCAGCATCGACGCGCTGAAGTCGGCGGTGGTGCTGACCTCGCTGCCGTTCTCGCTGATCCTGCTGCTGATGATGTGGGGGCTGCACAAGGCGTTCTATCTGGAGTCGCAGAAGCAGATCGCGCAATTGCATTCGCTGGCGCCGGTGTCCGGCTCGCGGCGCGGCAAGGGCGGCTGGCGGCAGCGCCTGAGCCAGGCGGTGCATTTCCCGTCGCGGGACGAGGTGTACCGGTTCATGGACAGCACCGTGAAGCCGGCCATCGAAGAAGTGACGGCGGTGTTCGCCGAGAAGGGGCTGCACGTGGTCACGCAGCCGGATCCGGCCCACGACAGCGTCAGCCTGGAGATCGGCCACGGCGAGCTGCATCCGTTCATCTACCAGGTGCAGATGCGCGGCTATTTCACGCCGTCGTTCGCCCGGGGCGGCATGGGCTCCAAGCAGCTCAACAACCGCCGCTACTACCGCGCCGAAGTGCACTTGAGCGAGGGCAGCCAGGACTATGACCTGGTCGGCTACACCAAGGAGCAGATCATCAACGACATCCTCGACCAGTACGAACGGCACATGCAGTTCCTGCACCTGGTGCGTTGAGCCCGGCGGGCGCCGGGGCGGCCTCAGGCCTCGGCGCTCAGCACCATGAACAGCACCATCGCCGCCACCGGCACGCCGAACACGGCGCTGCCGACCATCAGCTCGGTGCTCAGCGTCTGCTTGCCGTGCACCATGCCGACCGCGCCGTTGATCACCGTCAGCGCCAGCCACAGGGCGGCGAAGCCGTAGGCCAGGGTCTGGCGGGAAAAGCCGATGCGTTCGCCGATGTACAGCATCAGCGCCAGCAGGATCAGGCCGAAGGTGATGATGATGGTGGTGTGCATGGAGGGCTGCCTGTCGGTGTCGTTTCGCCTGGGCGGGGCCCATCGCCGGCAGGCCGGCTCCCACATCGGAACGCGTTCTTCTGCGGGAGCCGGCCTGCTGGCGATGGGGCCGCCGCGGGCCTGTTCAGAGCATAGTCAAACCAGCCCGCCGTTGGCCCGCAGGATCTGTCCGTTGACCCAGTCCGCCGCCGGGCTCGCCAGGAACGACACCACCCGGGCAATGTCCTCCGGCTGCCCCAGGCGCTCCAGCGGAGGCATCTTCGCGTAGGTCTGGATCTGCTCCTCGCTCTTGCCGTGCAGGAACAGCTCGGTGGCCACCGGCCCCGGCGCCACGGCGTTGACCGTGACGTTGCGCCCGCGCATTTCCTTGGCGAACACCTGGGTCAGCGATTCCACCGCCGCCTTGCTGGCGATGTACACCGCGTAGCCCGGCAGGTTGAGGCCGACGGTGCTGCTGGAGAAGTTGATGATCCGTCCGCCGTCGTTCAGCCGCGCCGCCGCCTCGCGCATTGTGTTGAAGGTGCCGCGGGCGTGGATGTTGAAGGTCTGCTCGAACAGCTCATCGCTGTGCTGCGCCAGCGGCAGCACTTTGAGGATGCCGGCGTTGTTCACCAGCACATCGACCTTGCCCAGGTGCGCTTCGGTCTCGTCGAACAGGCGCCGGACGTCGGCGGCGTCGGCCACGTCGCCCTGGATGGCCATGGCCCGGTGGCCGGCCTGGCGCAGCTCGACGACGAGCCGGGAGGCCTCGTCGGCGCTGTGGGCGTAATTGACGGCGACGGCGAAACCGTCCTCGGCCAACTGCTTGGCGATCACCGCGCCGATGCCGCGGGAGGCGCCGGTCACGAGGGCGACTTTCAAAGTGTGCTGGGTCATGGCTGTGTTCCTGTGTGCGGGGGAAGTGGGGGCCATTTCACCTGTTTGCCTGCGCTGGATAAATGCCGCAAAGTTGCCTTGACTGTTCAACATCCGCCAACAATCGAAGGCCGGGAGCCCGCCGTGGATCAAGTCAAAGCGATGAAGGCGTTCGTGCGGATCTACGAGCGCAGCAGCTTCACCCTGGCCGCCGCCGACCTGAACCTGCCCCGGGCCACCCTGACCCACACCCTCAACCAGTTCGAGGCCTGGCTCGGCACGCGCCTGCTGGAGCGCAGCACGCGCAAGGTGCGCCCGACCCTGGACGGCGAGGCCTACTACCAGCGTTGCGTGCAACTGCTCGCGGAACTGGAGGACGCCGAACTGGCGTTTCGCGGCGTGGCGCCGAAGGGGCGGCTGCGGGTCGACATGCAAGGCACGTTGGCCCGGCACTTCGTGATCCCGGCGTTGCCGCAGTTCATGGCGCGCTACCCGGACATCGAACTGTCGATCAGCGAGGCCGACCGCTTCGTCGACCTGATCGCCGAAGGCGTCGATTGCGTGCTGCGCGCCGGCACCCTCGGCGACTCGACGTTGATCGGCAAGCGCGTGGCCAGCCTGCGGCAGATCACCTGCGCCAGCCCCGCCTACCTGCGCAGGTTCGGCGAGCCCCGCAGCCTGGCCGAGCTGAAAGACCACCGCGCGGTGAACTATGTCTCGCGCAGCACCACCCGAGTGTTTCCCTTCGAGTTCATGGTCGACGGCGAACGCACGGAGGTCGCCATCGACGGGGCGGTCTCGGTGTCCGGCGCCGAGATCTACGCGGCCTCCGCCATCGCCGGCCTGGGCCTGATCCAGTGCCCGCACTACCGCATGCAGAGCCAGATCGACCAAGGCCTGATACGGGAAGTCCTGCCCGGCATGCCGCCGCCACCGATGCCGGTGTCGGTGCTGTACCCGCACAACCGGCACCTGTCGCCGCGGGTGCGGGTGTTCGTGGACTGGTTGAGCGAGGTCTTTGCGCAGGTTCCCCGTTAGGCCGTGGCCTTGAGGTGCCCCGGCGGGTCAGTCGAATCGGCGCTCCCGCCTTGTCTTGCAGCGGCCATCCATTCGGCATTCAACCCCAATCCCTGTGGGAGCCAGCCTGCTGGCGATGGCGTCATCCCAGCCGCCGCAGGGCAGGCTCAAGGCAGCCGCGCTGTCAGGTGCTTTCGCGCTCGATCACCGTGCAGCCCAGCAGGTTCAGGCGCTGCACGCTTTCGGCCGGCAGCACGCCCAGGCTCTCCAGCACCCGCGTCGCCGCCAGCACGCCGATCTCCAGCGCCGGCGGTTTTATGGTGCTCAGGCTCGGCAACAGCATGTCGGCGAAGGGGTAGTCGCCGAAGCCGAGCACGGCGCAGTCGGCGGGAATCTTCAGCCCGGCCCGCTGGCCGGCGAGCAGGCCGCCGGCGGCGAGGTTGTCGTTGGCGAAGATGATCGCGTCGGGGCGGGGCGAGGCGTTCATCAGCGCGTCCATCGCCTGCTTGCCGGCCTCGAACGGCGTGCGTTCGGCGTCCGGCGCGAACACCCAGGGCTCCAGCCCGGCCTCGCGCACGGTCGCGGCATAGCCGTCGCGCCGTTCCAGGGCGCTGAAGTCGCCCGGCGCGCTGTTCTGCACGAACGCGATGCGCCGGTAGCCCTTGCCGAGCAGGTGGTTCGCCGCGCTGACGCCGACTTCGAAGTGCGAGAAGCCGATCTGCATCGGTGCACGCTCCGGTTGGTAGTCCCAGGTCTCGATCAGGGGAATGTCCGCCTCGGCGAGCATCTTTTCCGTGCCGGCGGTGTGGAAATGGCTGGTCAGCACCAGCGCCGCCGGCGACCAGCCGAGAAAGGCGCGCACCGCGTTCTCTTCCTGTTCGGCGCTGAAATAGCTCGATGCCAGCAGCAACTGATAGCCGTGGCGGCTGAGGGTGTCGCTGAAGCCCTGGAGGGTGTCGGCGAAGATCGGCCCGGAGATGTTCGGGATCACCATGCCGACGATCTTGCCCCGCGCCGAGGCCAGCCCGCCGGCCACCAGGTTCGGCACATAGCCCAGTTCCGCGACCGCGGCGGCGATGCGTTCGCGGCGCTCGGGCGAAACCTGCTCCGGCTGGTTGAAGTAGCGCGACACGGTGATCGCCGACACCCCGGCCCGGCGCGCCACGGCGTTCAGCGTCACACGGCCGGCGCCACGGCGCTTGCGGGTTTTCTCTTGGCTCACGGCTCGATCCCTCTAAAAACCAAAAAGCATATAAACGTAATTTTTCAGTATTGGACGCTCTATATCGGGCTTGCCGATACTGCCGATGTTAGCGCTAACAACGCATCTTGTCCGCTACTCGCCCAAGCGAATGCCCAAGACACCGATTCAGGCGCTGCCGTCGCAGAACGGCAGCGGTTCAGGGCCATTTTCGAGCGGGCGACCATGCACAAGATTTCTGGGGCGACACACACACTGGCGCAGTCCGTCCGCACGGCGGGCTGGCTGTTCACCGGGCTGGCGGCACTGCCGCTGCCCACCGCTTTCGCGGCCGACGGCGACGGGCAGGAGCCGACGCTCAAGCCCGTCACGGTCACCGCCACCCGCCGCGAGGCGTCGCTGCAGCAGGTGCCGGTGGCGGTGTCGGTGATCGACGGCGAACAACTGGAGCGCGACAACCGCAACGGCGTGGCGGGCATCGTCCAGCAGGTGCCGTCGCTGAATTTCCGCACCGGCGCCTCGAACAAGGACACCTCGCTGTTCGTGCGCGGGGTGGGCACGATTTCCACCTCGCCGGGCGTCGAGCCGACGGTGGCCACGGTGATCGACGGCGTGGTCTACGCCCGGCCGGGCCAGGCCACCCTCGACCTGCTGGACCTTGCGCGCGTCGAAGTGCTGCGCGGTCCCCAGGGCACGCTGTTCGGCAAGAACGCCTCGGCCGGCGTGCTCAACATCACCAGCCAGGCGCCGACCCGCGAGACCCACGGCTACATCGACCAGGCCTACTACAGCGGCAACGAAAGCCGCACCCGCTTCGGCATCGGCGGCAGCCTGGTGCCGGACACGCTCAAGGGCTCGGTCAGCACGCTGTTCGGCACCTACGACGGCAACGTCGACAACAAACGCAACGGTCAGGAGGTCAACGGCTACAACCATCGCGGGGTGCGCGGCAAACTCGAGTTCACCCCGAACGACGACGTCACCTTCACCCTGATCGGCGACTACATGCAGTCCCACGACGACGGGCCCAACGGCGTGGTGACGAAAGCGCTGACCCCGGCCTTCGCCAACGCCTTGCGCCCGGTCGGCGCGAGCGACCACAACCGCGACATCAACACCGACACCCGCAGCCACGTCGAAGACATCAACAAAGGCCTCTCCGGCCAGCTCGACTGGCGCCTGGGCGACTACACCCTGACCTCGATCACCGCCTGGCGCGGCTGGGACAACACCCAGTACCAGGACGGCGACCGCCTCGGCACGGTGACGGCGGCGTTCCCCGGCACGGCGGACAAGGGCGACCTGGCCTTCGACCAGTATTCGCAGGAGCTGCGCCTGGCCTCGCCCAAAGGCGAATTCCTCGAATACGTCGGCGGCCTGTTCTACATGCACGGCAAGGACGAAGAGACTTACCGGCGCACGCTCACCACAACGACCCGCACCGACCGCGGCGTCGCCGACTACGGCACCACCAGCGACAGCTACGCGGTGTTCGGCGAGACCACGCTCAACTTCACGCCGGACTTTCGCGGCATCGCCGGCCTGCGCTACACCCACGACGATCTGGAGTACGACCACCGCCGGGTGTCCACTTCCGCAACGGCGGTCAGCGGCATCCAGCCGGGGACCGGCAGCTCCGGTTCGGTGGACGAGGACGGCTGGTCGGGCCGGCTCGGCGTGCAGTACGACCTGAGCGACGCCGTCACCACCTACCTGACCTACTCGCGCGGCTACAAGGGCCCGGCGTACAACGTGTTCTTCAACATGCAGCCGCGCGACACCGAAGCGCTCAAGCCGGAAACCTCCAACACCTGGGAGGCCGGGATCAAGGCCACGTCGTGGAACAACCGCCTGACCACCAACCTGGCGGTGTTCCACAGCGACTACGACAACTACCAGGCCAACTTCTTCGACACCGTCGCGGGCCAGGTGGTGACGCGCCTGATCAACGCCGGCAGCGTCAGCACCGAAGGCGTCGAGCTCGACTACGCCTTGCAGGCGACCCGGCAACTGAAGCTGTCCGGGGCATTTGCCTACACCCGTGCGCGCATCGACGAATTCGCCTGCCCGGCGGGCGCGGCGGCCTCGTGCAACGTCAACGGCAAGCCGCTGCCGTTCAGCCCGGACTGGAAAAGCTACGTGCGCGCCGACTACACCATCCCGCTGGACAACGGCCTGGATATCGAACTGGGCACCGACTACAGCTGGCAGAGCGAAGTGCAGTACGACATCAGCCAGAACGCCGACACGAAGCAGGGCGCCTACGGGATCTGGAACGCCAGCGTCGCCCTGGCCGACTACGCCAGCGGCTGGCGCGTGGCCCTGCTGGGCAAGAACCTCACCGACAAGTCCTACTCGCCGCTGCTCGCCAGCGGCGGCAACTACATCTACCGCGCCGTGCCCCGCGACGACGAGCGCTACTTCGGCGTGCAGCTGCGCAAGGATTTCTGACATGGGCAGACAGTTGAGCCTCGGCGCATTCCTCATGGCCACCGGACACCACGTCGCCGCCTGGCGGCATCCCGAGGTGCCGGCCGATGCCGGCCTGGATTTCGCCCGCTACAAGCATCTGGCGCAGATCGCCGAGGCGGCGAAGTTCGATGCGCTGTTCGTCGCCGACAGCGTGGCCGCTCCGACCCAGCCCATCGCCAGCCGCATGGCGCGCTCGGACCATTTCGAGCCGCTGACGCTGCTGTCGGCCCTGAGCGCGGTCACCGAGCGCATCGGCCTGATCGCCACCGCCACCACCAGCTACAACGAGCCGTACCACGTGGCGCGCAAGTTCGCCTCGCTCGATCACCTGTCCGGCGGCCGGGCGGGCTGGAACCTGGTGACCTCGGACAACGCCGCCGAAGCGCTGAACTTCGGCCGCGACGAACACCTCGGCCATGCCGAACGCTACCGCCGCGCCCGTGAGTTCCATCAGGTGGTCACCGGGCTCTGGGACAGCTGGCAGGACGACGCCTTCCTGCGCGACAAGGCCAGCGGCGCGTACTACGACCCGGCCAAGCTGCATGTGCTGGATCACGTCGGCGAGCATTTCCGGGTCAAGGGCCCCCTGAACGTGGCGCGCTCGCCCCAGGGGCAGCCGGTGATCGTGCAGGCGGGCTCATCGGAGGCCGGGCGCGAACTGGCGGCGCAGACCGCCGACGTGGTGTTCACCGCGCAGGCCTCGCTGGCGCACGCCCAGGCGTTCTACGCCGACCTCAAGGGCCGTCTGGCCCGGTACGGGCGCAGCGCCGATTCGCTGAAAATCATGCCGGGTGTGTTCGTCGTGGTCGGGCAGACGGAAGCGCACGCGCAGGAAAAATGTGAAACGTTTCAGCAATTGGTCGAACCCGAGGTGGGCGTGGCCTTGCTTGGGCGTATGCTGGGCAACTTCGATTTGTCGAAGTACCCGCTGGACGGACCGTTGCCTGAACTGCCGCTGACCGACAGCGGCCAGCGCAGCCGCCAGGCGCTGCTGACGGAACTGGCCGGCCGGGAGCGGCTGACGCTCGCCGAACTGGGCCGCCGGGTCGCCGGCGGACGGGGCCATTACAGCCTGGTCGGGACGGCTTCGCAGATCGCCGACCGCCTGCAGGAATGGTTCGAGCAGGGCGCGGCGGACGGCTTCAACGTGCTGGTGCCGCACCTGCCGGGAGGGCTTGAGGATTTCGCCCGCGGCGTGGTGCCGGAACTGCAGCGGCGCGGGCTGTTCAGAACCGAGTACGGGGGCCGGACCCTGCGTGAGCACCTGGGCCTGGCCCGGCCCGGCAATCGATTCGCGTAGAGATTGTGTGGCGAGGGAGCTTGCTCCCGCCGGGTGCACCGGCGGTCGCTGCGCAACCGAGCGGGAGCAAGCTCCCTCGCCACAGGAAATGTCCGACCGACAATGGCTGAAACTCAAGCAAGAGAGGATTCGATGACTTACACCGCTGCCGAAAACCGCTACGACGCCATCCCTTACCGCCGCGTGGGCCGCAGCGGCCTGGTGCTGCCGGCGCTGTCCCTGGGCCTGTGGCACAACTTCGGCGACAGCACGCCGATCGACACCCAGCGCGCCTTGCTGCGCACGGCGTTCGACCTGGGGATCAACCACTTCGACCTGGCCAACAACTACGGCCCGCCCTACGGCAGCGCCGAGATCAACTTCGGCCGCCTGCTGCGCGAAGACTTCAAGGGCTACCGCGACGAACTGATCATCTCCAGCAAGGCCGGCTGGGACATGTGGCCGGGCCCTTACGGGCAGGGCGGCGGCTCGCGCAAGTACGTGCTGGCCAGCCTCGACCAGAGCCTGCAACGGCTGGGCGTGGACTACGTGGACATCTTCTATTCGCACCGCTTCGATCCGGACACCCCGCTGGAGGAGACCGCCGGCGCCCTCGCCACCGCCGTGCAGCAGGGCAAGGCGCTGTACGTCGGCATCTCGTCGTATTCCGGGGTGAAGACCCGCGAAATCGCCGCGCTGCTCAAGGAATGGAAAGTGCCGCTGCTGATCCACCAGCCGGCCTACAACCTGCTCAACCGCTGGGTGGAAAAGGACCTGCTCGACACCACCGACGAACTCGGCACCGGGGTGATCGCCTTCACCCCGCTGGCGCAGGGCCTGCTGACCGACAAGTACCTCAACGGCGTGCCGGCCGATGCGCGGGTCAACCGTCCGGGCGGCGGTTCGCTGCAGGCCTCGCACCTGTCCGAGGCCAACATCGCCCATGTGCGGGCGCTGAACGAAATCGCCCGGCGTCGCGGCCAGAGCCTGGCGCAACTGGCGCTGGCCTGGACGCTGCGCGACCCGCGGGTGACCTCGGCCCTGATCGGCGCGAGCCGGCCTGAGCAGATCATCGAGAACGTCGGGGCGCTGAAGAACCTGAGCTTCAGCGCCGAAGAGCTGGCGGAAATCGACCGGTTCGCCCAGGAGGGCGGGATCAATCTGTGGGAGAAGCCGTCGACGGCCGAGTAAGCGTCAGGCGCCGGATCCTGCGGCGCCTGTCACACCGTCATCGCCAGCAGGCTGGCTCCCACAGGTTTTCCTGGTGTCCGCAGGATCCATATGCGCCGCAAGACCCTGTGGGAGCTGGCTTGCCAGCGATGAGGCCGGCACTGCCGACATCTTTGGTGACAGACCCGCCGCCATCGCCGGCAAGCCGGCTCCCACAGGTATCCCTGGTGTCCGCAGGATCCATATGCACCGCAAGACCCTGTGGGAGCTGCGGTGCGACGACTCGACTTGCCAGCGATGGGGCCGTCGCCGGCGACGCAGCCGTCAGCGAAAGAACGGCACATCCCCCAGCACCGTCGCCCGCTGCATCACCCGCCGGGCCGGGCGGTAGTCGTCCACCGCGTAATGCTGGGTCACGCGGTTGTCCCAGAACGCGATGTCATCCTTCTGCCAACGCCAGCGGATCGTGAACTCCGGACGGGTGGCGTGGGCGAACAGGAACTTGAGGATCGCCTCGCTTTCGGTCTCCGACAGTTCATTGATCTTCGAGGTGAAGCCTTCGTTGACGAACAGCGAGCGGCGCCCGCTCACCGGGTGGGTGCGGATCACCGGGTGCGACAGCGGCGGGTTCTTGCGCCGCGCCTCTTCCCACTGCGCCAGCGCTTCGGGCGTGTTGCCGTAGCGTTCCAGCGGAAACGAGCGGGTGAAATCGTGGGTGGCGGTCAGCCCTTCGAGCAGGGCCTTCATCGGCGCCGACAGCGCTTCGTAGGCCGCGATGCCGCTGGCCCACAGGGTGTCGCCGCCGTACTCCGGCAGGAGCTTGGCGCTGAGCACCGCGCCCATCGCCGGGGTCGGCAGGAAGGTCACGTCGGTGTGCCAGATCGCGTTGTCGCGCACGTCGGTGACGGCGGTGTCGAGGATCAGCACCTCGGGCTGTTCCGGCACGTTGGGGTAGATCGGGTGGATGTGCAGGTCACCGAAGTACGCCGCGAAGCGTGCCTGTTGCGCAGGCTCGATGGGCTGGTCGCGGAAGAACAGCACCTGGTGCTTGAGCAGCGCCTGGCCGATGGCGTCGCGCTGCTCCTGGCTCAAGGGCTGGCTGATGTCGACGCCGCTGATCTGCGCGCCGAGGGCCGGGCTTAAGGGAACGATGTTCAGGTCGCTCATGGTGCTCTCATCAATGTTCGGGGTGGGGGCGGTTCAAGCGGTGGGAGCGCCTGTCTGCGGTGCCTGGACTGGCGCCATCGCCAGCAGGCGGGCTCCCACGAGGAAAAGTCAGTGGGCCTGGCCGTGCCACGGCACCAGTCTGCGTTGCAGGGCGCGCAGGCCCATTTCCATGGCGAAGGCGATCAGGGCGATGACCAGGATCCCCAGCACCACCACGTCGGTCACCAGGAACTGCGCCGCCGACTGCACCATGAAACCCAGCCCGCTGGTGGCGGCGATCAGTTCGGCGGCGACCAGGGTCGACCAGCCCACGCCGAGGCCGATGCGGATGCCGGTGAGGATGTCCGGCAGGGCGCTGGGCAGGATCACGTGGCGGATCAGTTGCCCGCGGGTGGCGCCCAGCGACTGGGCCGCCCGCAGCTTGGCCGGGTCGACCGTGCGCACGCCGGTGGCGGTGGCGATCGCGATGGGGGCGAAGATCGCCAGGTAGATCAGCAGCACTTTCGACACCTCGCCGATGCCGCACCAGATCACGATCAGCGGCAGGTAGGCGAGCGGCGGGATCGGCCGGTAGAACTCGATCAGCGGATCGAGCACACCGCGGGCGATGCGGTTGGCGCCGATGGCGATGCCCACCGGCACGGCGGTCAGGATGGCGAAGCCCAGGCCCAGGCCGATGCGGCCGAGGCTCGCGCCCAGGTGCTGCCACAGGGTCGAGTCCATGTAGCCGCTGGTGGCCAGCAACCAGCCCTTTTGCAGCACGGCGGCGGGCGGCGGCAGGAACAGCGGTTCGATCAGGCCGGTGGCGGTCACCGCCCACCAGGCCAGCAGCAGGGCGAGCAGGGTCAGCACACTGATCCAACGGGTGCTCAGGCTGCGCCGCGCCGCAACGGCGGTCGAGGGTTTGGCGGGTTTCACCGTGGCGGCGGAAACGTCGTAGCTGCTCATGCGCGCTCCTGTAGCCGGACGGCGTTGCGTTGGGAGAACACTTTGCCGAGCACGTGTTCGCGGGTTTCGATGAAGCGCGGGTCGGACTTGATCGACCGCGCCGGTTCGCCGGCGGCGTAGCGCTGGCCGAAGTCCAGGTGCAAGCGTTCGACGATCTGGCCGGGGTTGGGCGCCAGCAGGATCAGGTCGGTGGCGAGGAACACCGCCTCTTCGATGTCGTGGGTGATCAGGAACACCGGTTTGGCGGTGCGTTGCCAGACCTGCAGCAACAGCTCCTGCATCTGTTCGCGGGTGAACGCGTCGAGGGCGCCGAAGGGTTCGTCCATCAGCAGCACGCGCGGATCGGCGGCCAAGGCACGGGCCAGGCCGACGCGCTGCTTCTGGCCGCCGGAGAGCTGCCAGACGCGGCGGCTCTCGAAGCCGGCCAGATCCACCAGGGCGAGCATTTCCCGGGCGCGCTGTTCGCGTTTGTCCTTGGCGGCGCCGGCCAGTTCGAGGCCGAAGGCGACGTTGGCCAACACGTCCTGCCAGGGCAGCAGGGCGTCGTCCTGGAACACCACGCCGCGTTCGGCGCCCGGTCCCTTGACCGGCACGCCGTCGAGGGTGATGCGCCCGGCGCTGGGGTCGACGAAACCGGCGATCAGGTTCAACAGCGAGGTCTTGCCGCTGCCGGACGGGCCGAGGGCCACCAGCAGTTGCCGGGGGCCGAGGGTCAGGGAAACATCCGACAACACCGGTTCCGGGCTGCCGGGGTACTGTGCGCTGATGCGCTCCAGCGAAAGCAAGGCCATCGCGGTCGACTCCCGATCAGTTGGTGATGTACTTGGCGCTGACGTAAGGGGCGTAGTCCGGCAGCACGGCCTCGACCTTGCCTTGCTCCTTGAGGAACACGGCGGTGTCGGTGATGGCCTTGGTGGTCGGCGCGCCGAGGTCGTTGACCTGATCCGCCGCCAGCGGGTAGACGTTGCCTTGCAGCAGCAGCGGAATGTCGCTGGCCTTGGCGCCGGACAGCTTCACCAGCTTGTCGATGTTGCTCGGGTCGGCGAGCCAGGCTTTCGGGTCCTTGCGGTAGTCGGCGTAGGCGTCGAGGGTTACCTTGGCGAACGCGGTGACGATCTCCGGATGCTTCTGCGCGAAGTCCTTGCGCACGATCCACGCATCGAAGGTCGGCGCGCCGAACTTGGCCAGCTCGCCGGAGGTGATCAGCACCTTGCCGTTTTCCTTGGCCACGCCCAGGGCCGGATCCCAGACGTAGGTGGCGTCGATGTCACCGCGTTTCCACGCGGCGATGATCGCCGGCGGCGCGAGGTTGAGCACGGTGACTTTCGACGGGTCGATGTTCCAGTGCTTCAGGGCGGCCAGCAGGCTGTAGTGGCCGGTGGAGACGAACGGCACGGCGATTTTCTTGCCGACCAGGTCCTGCGGCGTCTTGATGCCGGCGCCGTCGCGGGCGACCAGCGCTTCGGCGGCGCCGATCTGGGTGGCGATGAGGAAGGTCTCGACCGGCACCTTGCGGGTGACCGCCGCGGTCAGGGGGCTGGAGCCGAGGTAGCCGATCTGCACGTCGCCGGAGGCGATGGCGGCGATGATGTCGGCGCCGTTGTCGAACTTGCGCCAACTGATGTCGGCCTTGGTGGCTTTCTCATAGGCGCCGTCGGCCTGGGCGACTTTCGCCGGGTCGACGGTGGTCTGGTAGGCGACGGTGAGGTCGGCGGCCTGGGCCAGGAAACTGGCGGCGGCCAGGGAGGCCACAGCCAGCAGGCGAAGCGGGGTATTCAGTTTCATGGGAGAGCTCCTTGTCAGGCCACCGGTCGTCGGCGTGAAAGGAGACTAAATGATCTAAGAATCTAAAAATAAATAACTTTTTAGAATTAACTTATGAGCGGAAAAATCTAAAGCCCTGTGGGGAGGGAGCTTGCTCCCGCTGGGCCGCGGAGCGGCCCCAAACTTTAGGCTGCTGTGCAGCCGGGCGGGCGCAAGCTCCCTCGCCACAGGGTCGGCTAGTTGCTGATCGCCAGGATGCTCGCCTGGTAGGCACCCACGAACACATCGAAATCACCGACCTCGTTCTGTTCCAGCTCCGCCTGCTGCTCCAGCGACGAGCGCGCCAGCGCTTCGAACCGGGCCTGTTCCTCGGCGGCCAGCGGCTCGCTGCGGAAGAAGTCGGCATGGGCCTGGCTCTGGCGCAGGGAGAACTGCGCGAAGCTTTCCTTGTGCGCGGCCATCGCCGCCAGCACCTGGGCCGACGGGGTCAGCGACGGGTCGCTGACCTTGGCCCGCTGCGCATCGAGCGCCTTGGCGTGGGCATCGCCGCCCTGGCTGCGGTCGAGCATCGCCGCCAGCGGCGCGATGTGCTCCAGCAGTTCGGCCGCCCATTGCTTCATGTCCACCGGTTGGCCGTCACGCTGCAATTGCAGTCCGGGACGCCGGCCTTCCTTGACCACGCTGAGGAAGTTCGAGGTGGCGTTGCCGCAACTGGTGCCGGTCAGCAGCGGGCTGTCGTTGAGCGCGCAGTACAGCAGGAACGCGTCGAGGAAACGCGCCTCGGTGACGTCGATGCCCATCGGCAGGAACGGGTTGATGTCCAGGCAGCGCACTTCGACGTACTGGATGCCGCGGGCCATCAGCGCCTGGATCGGCCGTTCGCCGGTGTAGGTCACGCGTTTGGGGCGGATGTTGGAGTAGTACTCGTTTTCGATCTGCAGGATGTTGGTGTTCAGCTGCACCCACTCGCCGTCCTGGTGCGTGCCGATCTCGACGTACGGCGCATACGGCGTGGCGACGGCCTTGCGCAGGCTGTCGGTGTAGCTGGACAGGTCGTTGTAGCACGGCGTCAGGCCGGCCTGGGCGTTGCTCTGGTAACCCAGGTCGCTCATGCGCAGGCTGGTGGCGTAGGGCAGGTACAGGGTGTCCGGATCCAACTGTTCGAGCTGGTGCGGGCGGCCGCGCAGGAAGCCTGCGTCCAGCGCCGGCGAAGCGCCGAACAGGTACATCAGCAGCCAGCTGTAGCGGCGGAAGTTGCGGATCAGGGCGATGTAGGACGCGGACTGGAAGTCGCGGTCGCTGCCTTCGAAGCCCTCGGCCTGCTTGAGCAGCGGCCAGAGCCCTTCCGGCAGGGAAAAATTGTAGTGGATCCCGGCGATGCACTGCATGGTCTTGCCGTAGCGCAGCGCCAGGCCCTGACGGTAGACGTACTTGAGCCGACCGATGTTGGAGGTGCCGTAGTACGCGATCGGGATGTCTTCCTCGGCCGGCAGCGGGCACGGCATCGACGGGCTCCACAGGTACTCGTTGCCGAGCTTGCTGTAGGCGAAGCGGTGGATGCGCTCCAGGCTGGCCAAGGTGTCGGCCGGGTCGGGCAGGGCAGGCGTGATGAACTCCAGCAGCGACTCGGAGTAGTCGGTGGTGATCTGTTCGTTGGTCAGCGCGGAACCCAGGGCCTCGGGGTGCGGCGTCTGCGCCAGGCGGCCCTCGCCGGTCACGCGCAGGCATTCGCGTTCGATGCCGTGCAGGCACCGCTCGAGCAGGGAGAGGTTGGCGCGCTCGCCGAGCAGGGCCAGGCGGCGGTTGAGAAGTTCGCTCAATTTGGATTCCTTCACGCGTCAGTCGCCCCAATATGGGGGTGGGCAGGACGGTCTACAAGGGTGAAGTTGAAACTGGCGTTTTCGCCTGGTTTTCGGGCCATGAAAGCCCCTTTGGAAACGCCGACTCCAGTCCCTGAATCTGGCTGATGCACGCGCACGGAAAATTTCGGCGCTGCGGTCACAGCGCCGAAATTAACTCAAATCGGTGACGGCTAGCTACAGGACAGCGAACGTGCCTTGCGCTTTTGCGACCAGCTTGTCGCCCTGCATGACGTCGGCCTCGACCACCAGCGTGCGCCGGCCCGGGTGGATCACCCGGGCCGTGCACAGCACCTCGCCGTCGGACACGGCGCGGATGTAGTTGATCTTGCACTCGATGGTCGCGCTCTGCTGGTCGAAGCCGTGGGTGCTGGAGCAGGCCAGCCCCATGGCGATGTCCACCAGGCTGAACAGCGCGCCGCCGTGCAGCTTGCCGCCGCGGTTGCGCAACTGCGGCTCCAGCGCCAGGGCGACTTGCGCCACCCCGGTCTCCAGGCTGTGCAGACGGCAGCCCAGCAGCTTGAAGAACGCGCTCTCGACGAGCCCGGCCGGAATGTCCATCACTTCTTCTTCAACTGCTTGGCGTTGGCGAACAGGGACGCCATGGCGTTGTTGGCCGGTGCGGCGGTGGCGGTTTCCTTGCGCGGCGCGTTGTTCGAGCCCTGGCGCGGCGCCGAACCCGGACGCGAGCCGCGGGCGCCGTCGATCTTCTCGCCCGGCGTGTCGCTCATGCGCATCGACAGGCCGACGCGTTTGCGCGGGATGTCGACTTCCATGACCTTGACCTTCACCACGTCGCCGGCCTTCACCGCTTCGCGCGGATCCTTGATGAACTTCTCCGACAGGGCCGAGATGTGCACCAGGCCGTCCTGGTGCACGCCGATGTCGACGAACGCACCGAACGCCGTGACGTTGGTCACCACGCCTTCGAGGATCATCCCCGGCTGCAGGTCCTTGAGGTCCTCGACGCCTTCCTGGAACTCGGCGGTCTTGAACTCGGGACGCGGGTCGCGGCCCGGCTTGTCCAGTTCCTGGAGGATGTCGGTGACGGTCGGCAGGCCGAAGGTCTCGTCGGTGAACTTCTTCGGATCCAGGCGCTTGAGGAACCCGGTGTCGCCGATCAGCGAGCGGATGTCGCGGTCGGTCTCGGCGGCGATGCGCTTGACCAGCGGATAGGCTTCCGGGTGCACGGCCGAAGCGTCCAGCGGGTTGTCGCCGTTCATCACGCGCAGGAAGCCGGCGGCCTGCTCGAAGGTCTTCTCGCCCAGGCGGGCGACTTTCTTCAGCGCCGCGCGGGTCTTGAACGCGCCGTGCTCGTCACGGTGGGCGACGATGTTCTGCGCCAGGGTGGCGTTGAGGCCGGAGATGCGCGCCAGCAGGGCCACGGACGCGGTGTTCACGTCCACGCCCACGGCGTTCACGCAGTCCTCGACCACGGCGTCCAGGCTGCGCGCCAGCTTCAGCTGCGACACGTCGTGCTGGTACTGGCCGACGCCGATGGATTTCGGATCGATCTTCACCAGTTCCGCCAGCGGATCCTGGAGGCGGCGGGCGATGGACACCGCACCGCGGATCGACACGTCCAGGTCCGGGAATTCCTTCGCGGCCAGTTCCGACGCGGAGTACACCGATGCGCCGGCCTCGGACACCATGACCTTGGTCATCTTCATGGCCGGGTATTTCTTGATCAGCTCGATGGCCAGCTTGTCGGTCTCGCGGCTGGCGGTGCCGTTGCCGATGGCGATCAGGTCGACCGAGTGCTTGGCGCACAGGGCCGCCAGGATGGCCAGGGTCTGGTCCCACTTGTTGTGCGGCACGTGCGGGTAGACCGTGGCGTGGTCCAGCAGCTTGCCGGTGGCGTCGACCACCGCGACCTTGCAGCCGGTGCGCAGGCCCGGGTCCAGGCCCAGGGTCGCGCGCGGGCCGGCCGGGGCGGCCAGCAGCAGGTCGTGCAGGTTGTGGGCGAACACGTTGATCGCTTCGGTTTCGGCGCCGTCGCGCAGCTCGCCGAGCAGGTCGGTCTCAAGGTGCGTGTAGAGCTTGACCTTCCAGGTCCAGCGCACCACTTCGCCCAGCCACTTGTCGGCGGGACGGTTCTGGTTCTGGATGCCGACGTGCTGGCCGATCATGCCTTCGCACGGATGCAGGGTGCCCGGCAGCTCTTCGCCGACCTTCAGGGCCGAGCTGAGGATGCCTTCGTTGCGGCCGCGGAAGATCGCCAGGGCGCGGTGCGACGGCATGCTCTTGAGCGGTTCGTCGTGTTCGAAGTAGTCGCGGAACTTGGCGCCTTCCTCTTCCTTGCCGGCGATCACGCGGGCGCTGATCGTGGCTTCCTGCTTGAGGAAGGTGCGCAGTTTCTCCAGCAGGCCGGCGTCTTCGGCGAAGCGCTCCATGAGGATGTACTTGGCGCCCTCCAGGGCGGCCTTGGCGTCGGCGACGCCCTTGTCGGCGTCGATGAAGCGGGCGGCTTCGGCTTCCGGCGCCAGCGACGGGTCGTTGAACAGGCCGTCGGCCAGCTCGCCGAGGCCGGCTTCCAGGGCGATCTGGCCCTTGGTGCGGCGCTTCTGCTTGTACGGCAGGTACAGGTCTTCGAGGCGGGTCTTGGTGTCGGCGAGCTTGATGTCGCGTTCGAGGGCGGGGGTGAGCTTGCCCTGCTCCTGGATGCTGGCGAGGATGCTGACGCGCCGTTCGTCGAGTTCGCGCAGGTAGCGCAGGCGCTCTTCCAGATGACGCAACTGGGTGTCATCGAGGCTGCCGGTCACTTCTTTCCGGTAACGGGCGATGAAGGGAACGGTAGAGCCTTCATCGAGTAGCGCGACGGCCGCTTCGACCTGTTGCGGGCGTACACCGAGTTCCTCGGCGATGCGGCTGTTGATGCTGTCCATAAAACCACCTGACAAATTGTGAAAGCAGGCCCGCAGGCGTGAAAAAAGGCCCGGAGCCTGGTTGAGCGGCCTGGCGCTTGCCGCTGCCTGGGCCAAGGGAGCAGTCCATTGACCCGTGAAACCGAACGATTACTGCGGTGGGCATGAAAAATAGGAAGTGGCCACCAACGGTAACGATTCAGACGTTGCCTGGCACAAAAGGCCGCGCATTATAACCGGCGTTCTGTCATTCGGGGGCGTCGAGCCGTGTAGGCGCAAGCCCCGGTTTTCTGGCAGTGAAGGAAAAATCTGCTAACAATGCACACGGTGCGTATAACGGCAGCTACGCCATAATGCGCGCCGAGCTAAAAGGAGCATCCAATGAGCAGCACTGCACAAACTGCTGAAGGCGAAAAAATTCTCATCGTTGACGACGATCCGGGGCTGAGCAGCCTGCTGGAACGCTTTTTCGTCAGCAAGGGCTACCGTGCCCGCGCCGTACCGAACACCGAGCAGATGGACCGTCTGCTGTCCCGCGAAGTGTTCAACCTGGTCGTCCTCGACCTGATGCTGCCGGGCGAAGACGGCCTGACCGCGTGCCGTCGCCTGCGCGCAGCGAACAATCAGATTCCGATCATCATGCTCACCGCCAAGGGCGACGAGCTGAGCCGCATCAAGGGCCTGGAACTGGGCGCCGACGATTACCTGGCCAAGCCGTTCAACCCCGACGAGCTGATGGCCCGCGTCAAGGCGGTGCTGCGCCGTCAGGCGCCGGCCGTGCCGGGCGCACCGGGCAGCGAGGACGAAAGCGTCACCTTCGGCGATTACGTGCTGTCCCTGGCCACCCGCGAACTCAAGCGCGGTGACGAAGTGCACATGCTGACCACCGGCGAGTTCGCGGTGCTCAAGGCGCTGGTGATGAACGCACGCCAGCCGCTGACACGCGACAAGCTGATGAACCTGGCCCGTGGCCGGGAATGGGATGCCCTGGAGCGCTCCATCGACGTGCAGATTTCCCGTCTGCGCCGGATGATCGAGCCGGATCCGTCCAAACCGCGCTACATCCAGACCGTCTGGGGCGTGGGTTATGTGTTCGTGCCGGACGGCAACTCCACCAAGTGACCGGTGTTCTGCAGAAGCGGGTCTGACGGGCGATCGCCCACAGACTCGCCCTCCGCAATATGCGAGCATGGCTCGCTCCTGCAAGCGTGTAGCGGCTATCCATGAAAACCCCCGTCTGGTTCCCCCAAAGTTTCTTCTCCCGCACCCTGTGGCTGGTGCTCATCGTCGTGCTGTTCTCCAAGGCCCTGACCCTGGTTTACCTGCTGATGAACGAGGACGTGCTGGTGGACCGCCAATACAGCCACGGCGTCGCCCTGACGCTGCGCGCCTATTGGGCGGCCGACGAGGAGAACCGCACGAAGATCGCCGATGCCGCGACCTTGATCCGGGTGGTGGGCGCCGGCGTGCCGGAAGGCGAGCACCACTGGCCGTACAGCGAGATCTACCAGCGCCAGATGCAGGCGGAACTGGGGGCCGACACCGAAGTGCGCCTGCGCATGCATTCGCCGCCGGCCTTGTGGGTGCGCGCGCCGAGCCTCGGCGACGGCTGGCTGAAGGTGCCGCTGTACCCGCACCCGCTGCGCGGCCAGAAGATCTGGAACGTGCTCGGCTGGTTCCTCGCCATCGGACTGTTGTCCACCGCGTCGGCGTGGATCTTCGTCAGCCAGCTCAACCAGCCGCTGAAGCGCCTGGTCTATGCGGCCCGGCAACTCGGACAGGGCCGCAGCGTGCGCCTGCCGATCAGCGACACCCCCAGCGAGATGACCGAGGTGTACCGCGCCTTCAACCAGATGGCCGAAGACGTGGAGCAGGCCGGCCGCGAGCGCGAGCTGATGCTGGCCGGGGTTTCCCATGACCTGCGCACACCGCTCACCCGGCTGCGCCTGTCGCTGGAGCTGATGGGCGACCGCACCGACCTGACCAACGACATGGTGCGCGACATCGAAGACATGGACGCGATCCTCGACCAGTTCCTGGCCTTCATCCGTGACGGACGGGACGAGACGGTGGAGGAGGTGGACCTGAGCGACCTGGTGCGCGAGGTGGCGGCGCCGTACAACCAGAACGAAGAGAAGGTGCGCCTGCGCCTGGAGCCGATCCAGCCGTTCCCGCTGCGTCGGGTGTCGATGAAACGCTTGCTCAACAACCTGATCGGCAACGCGCTGAACCATGCCGGCAGCGGCGTGGAAGTGGCGGCCTACGTGTCCGGCGACACCAGCGCCCCGTATGTGGTGCTGAGCGTGATGGACCGCGGGGCGGGGATCGACCCGGCGGAGCTGGAGGCGATCTTCAACCCGTTCACCCGCGGCGACCGCGCACGGGGCGGCAAGGGCACCGGGCTGGGCCTGGCGATCGTCAAGCGGATCGCTTCGATGCACGGCGGCAACGTGGAGCTGCGCAACCGCTCCGGCGGCGGGCTGGAGGCGCGGGTGCGGTTGCCGCTGGGGCTGATGCTGCCGCGGGATGCGGTCTGACAGGCCAGTCGTTCCGTGGGGCTGACGGCCTCATCGCGAGCAGGCTCGCTCCCACATTGATCCGAGTCGTTCACCGCTAATGCGAACGGCGCGGAACCTGTGGGAGCGAGCCTGCTCGCGATGGCGGCCTTGCGGCCGCCTCTTCTGTGAAGGTCAGCCCTTGCCCTTGGTGCGGGTCATGTTCGGCCCGCCGTTCTTCTCGAGGTGCTCGATGATGATCCCCGCCACGTTCTTGCCGGTGGTGGTCTCGATCCCCTCCAGGCCGGGCGAGGAGTTCACTTCCATCACCAGCGGCCCGTGATTGGAGCGCAGGATGTCCACGCCCGCCACCGTCAGCCCCATCACCTTGGCGGCCCGCAGGGCGGTCATGCGCTCTTCGGGAGTGATCTTGATCAGGCTGGCGCTGCCGCCGCGGTGCAGGTTGGAGCGGAACTCCCCCGGCTTGGCCTGGCGCTTCATCGCCGCGATCACCTTGTCGCCGACCACGAAGCAGCGGATGTCCGCGCCGCCTGCCTCCTTGATGTATTCCTGCACCATGATGTTCTGCTTCAGGCCCATGAAGGCCTCGATCACGGACTCGGCGGCGGTCGCGGTTTCGCACAGCACCACGCCGATGCCCTGGGTGCCTTCCAGTACCTTGATCACCAGCGGGGCGCCGTTGACCATGTCGATCAGGTCGGGAATGTCGTCCGGCGAGTGGGCGAACCCGGTCACCGGCAGGCCGATGCCCCGGCGCGACAGCAGTTGCAATGAACGCAGCTTGTCCCGCGAGCGGGCGATGGCCACCGATTCGTTGAGCGGAAACACCCCCATCATCTCGAACTGGCGCAACACCGCGCAGCCGTAGAACGTCACCGACGCGCCGATCCGCGGGATCACCGCATCGAAGCCTTCCAGCGGCTTGCCGCGGTAGTGGATCTGCGGCTTGTGGCTGGCGATGTTCATGTAGGCGCGCAAGGTGTCGATCACCACCATTTCATGCCCGCGTTCGGTTCCGGCTTCGACCAGACGGCGGGTGGAATACAGACGCGGGTTCCGCGACAGCACAGCGATCTTCATGCAACACCTGTGGAGGAGGTAGATACCGGGAACACCGGCTTGTCTTGTACATACTTGACGCCCGGACTGACCACCAGCTGGCCGTCGATCAGGGCTTTGGAACCGAGCAGCAGGCGATAGCGCATGGACTTGCGGCAGGCGAGGGTGAATTCGACCGGCCAGACCCGGTCGCCCAGGGCCAGGGTGGTGCTGATCACGTAGCGCACCTGGGCCTGGCCGTTGGAGCTCTTGATGGTTTTGCGGGTGACCAGCGGCGCCTCGCAGCGCCGGTGGCGCAATTGCACCACCGTGCCCAGGTGCGCGGTGAAGCGCACCCACTTCTCGCCGTCGCGCTCGAACGGCTCGATGTCGGTGGCGTGGAGGCTGGAGGTGCTGGCGCCGGTGTCGATCTTCGCCCGCAGGCCCGCCACTCCCAGATCCGGGAGCGCCACCCACTCGCGCAGACCGACGACGGTCAAATGGTCAAATGTCTTCAAAAAAATGCTCAGCCGGTGAGACCGTCCGGCCCGGGGGCCGCAATGGCGGTATTCACGCAGAATAAGGGTTAAAAGGCGACAGATATCTGCGGGCCGGATTGTAATCCCGGACGGCGCCGTTCATGGCACGACAGAAACGGTAGTACAGTTCACCAATATTTCAGAATGAGGAAAATCCATGGCACAAAAAAGCGAAGAGGACGACAAGGTCCGTCTCGACAAATGGCTGTGGGCGGCACGTTTCTACAAGACCCGTGCGCTGGCCAAGGCGGCCATCGAGAGCGGCAAGGTGCATTGTCGGGGGGAGCGTTGCAAGCCTGGCAAAGAGCCACGCATCGGCGATGAATTCGAGATCCGCACCGGCTTCGACGAGCGCACGGTGGTGGTTCAGGCGCTGTCGATCGTGCGCCGTGGCGCGCCCGAGGCACAGGCGCTGTATGCCGAGACCGACGCCAGCGTCGCCAAGCGCGAAGCGGCTGCGGCGATGCGCAAGGCCGGCGCGCTGGGGGTGAGCACCGACGGCAAGCCGAGCAAGAAACAGCGGCGCGACCTGTTCAAGTTTCGTGGGAACAGCAGCGGCGAATAGCGCCGCTGTTTCTGTGGCTTCAGGGCAGGCCCGGTCGAACGCTGTTCGATCAGTGCGGGAGCGAGCCTGCCCGCAATCGAGTTGAGGACAACGCGTTATCAGACGCCGCGCACCACACTCATCCGCGACACCACGGGCAACTTGCCCAGCAGGTCGAAGACCGGCGCCGTCGCCTTCAGCCAGAAGTTCGCGGCATGGTGCGCGAACGGTGTGCAGTAGCCCCAGCCCAGCGCCCACACGGCCAGCAGCAGGCCGCCGATGTAGTCGTCCTGGCCCCAATGCGCGCCGGCCACCAGCCGCGGCAGCATGAACAGCAGCGCCAGGCCCCAGACCGTCAGGCGCTGGCCGGTGGTGCGGCTGAACACGCCCATGAACAGCGCCCAGATCAGCAGCACCGAAGCGTGGTCACCGGGGAAACTCTGGCTCGAGCGGTCCTTCAGCTCCCAGGTCTTTTCCAGGTGCGGGAAGAAATCGCTGATGTGCACCGCGCCCTCCAGCACCATCGACGGGCTGCTGTGCTGCCAGCCCATGTGGTCGGCGAACTTGGAGAACAGGGCGCGGATGACCACCATCAGCAGCAGGATCGAGAAGAAACCGAAGAAGGCGCGGCGCACGTCGGTGGCCTTGAAGACCCAGTCGCCCTTGATCAGCAGCGTCAGGAGGATCAGGCCGACCACGATGTCGAAAGGGCGCAGACTTGCAATTGCCCAGATGTGGAGCCATATGGGGTTGCTGGCCAATGGCGCGTTGAGTGAGCGGAACAGCCACTCGTCGAAAACCGAACACAGCATCTGGCCCGTGGGCCATAACCAGAAAGCCAGCAGTGCCAACGGCACCGCGTTGCACAGAACCAGCCGGCCGAGGTTCCACCTTGATTGGAACAAACCCGGATTGTTCATAAAATGCCTCCCGTGGCAGAACGAGCGCACCAAAAAGGGTGCCAAGAAGCGCAAATTTTCATCTCTTGTAACCATTTTGTCATCTTATTCAGATACCGAGCCCATGACCGATTTCCCGGATACCGACTACACCCAACGCTTCATCTTCGATGACAGCGACACCCGCGGCGAACTGGTGGCGCTGGAGCGCAGCTACGCCGAAGTCCTCGCCAAGCACCCCTACCCGGAGCCGGTCGCGCAACTGCTGGGCGAACTGATGGCGGCCGCCTCGCTGCTGGTGGGCACCCTGAAGTTCGACGGTCTGCTGATCCTTCAGGCCCGTTCCGAAGGCCCGGTGCCGCTGCTGATGATCGAGTGCTCCAGCGAGCGCGAGATCCGTGGCCTGGCCCGTTACCACGCCGATCAGATCGCGCCGAACGCGTCCCTCGCCGACCTGATGCCCAACGGCGTGCTGGCCCTGACCGTCGACCCGACCGCCGGCCAGCGCTATCAGGGCATCGTCGACCTCGACGGCGAGACCCTGTCCGACTGCTTCACCAACTACTTCGTCATGTCCCAACAGGTCGGCACCCGCTTCAAGCTGTACGCCGACGGCCGCCGCGCCCGTGGCCTGCTGCTGCAGCAGTTGCCGGCCGACCGCCTGAAGGACGAAGAGGAGCGCGCCGCGAGCTGGCAGCACATCACCGCGCTGGCCAGCACCCTGACCGCCGACGAACTGTTGAGCCTGGACAACGAAACCGTGCTCCATCGCCTCTACCATGAAGAGCAGGTGCGCCTGTTCGACGTGCAGAAACTGCGTTTCCGCTGCAGCTGCTCCCGGGAGCGTTCGGGCAATGCGCTGGTCAGCCTGGGCCTGGAGGATGCGCAGCAGTTGGTGGCCGAACACGGCGGCCAGGTCGAGATCGATTGCCAGTTCTGCAACGAGCGTTACCTGTTCGACGCGGCGGATATCGCTCAATTGTTCGCCGGCGCGGGTGTCGAGACACCGTCAGATACCCGGCACTAAAACGGTTCAGCGCAGGTAAATTCACTGCCTGATGACGGAATAACGCCGTTACGACGGGAGGGCCCTACTCTTTTTGGGCTTTTCTGGCATAATCCGGCGCACTTTTTTCGCGGTAGTAGAGCACGACTTTCTACT